>CANIFK010000417.1 GCA_947466555.1 Acidobacteriota bacterium
ACGTGAAGTACAAGGGGTTGAGCATTCACCAGGTGCTGCAGCTGACGATCGCCGAGGCGCTGCGGTTCTTCCACGAGACGCCGAAACTGGTGAACAAGTTGAAGGTGCTGCACGAGGTGGGACTGGGCTATTTGCGGCTGGGGCAATCGGCCACGACGCTCTCCGGCGGCGAGGCGCAGCGCGTAAAACTTGCGGCGCATTTGGCGCAGTCGTCTTCCGATGGGACGTTGTTCCTGTTCGACGAGCCGACTACGGGCTTGCACTTCGACGATATCCGGAAGTTGTTGGATGCCTTCCAGCGGCTGATCCACAACGGCGGTTCGATTCTATTGATTGAGCACAATCTGGAAGTGATCCGCGCGGCGGATTGGGTGATCGACCTGGGACCGGAGGGCGGCGGCGGCGGCGGCCGGATCGTGAGTGCGGGAACACCGGAGGAGATTGCGAAGCTTGAAGATTCGCATACCGGGCGGTTCCTGCGAGAGATGTTGGGGAGCGCTTAGACTAAAGGCGTATGTTGCCGACACTCCTTCTCGCATTCTGGCTGCAGGCGGCCGATCCGGCCGCGGATGGCATGAAGGCATTGGAAGGCCAGAAGTACGAAGAGGCTGTGAAGCTGTTTGGCCAGGCGTTGGAGAAGGACAAGGAAGATATTTCGGCGCAGTTCCATTTGGGGCTTTCGCTGAGTCTACTGAATCGCGATCCGGAAGCGATTGCGGCCTACAAGAAAGTTCTGGTGATGAAGCCAGGGCTGTTTGAGGCACAGTTAAACCTGGGTGTGTTGCATCTCCGGCAGAAGCAGTTCGCGGAGGCTGCGGCGCTTTTGGAAGAAGCCCGGAAACAGAAACCGGCCGAGTACCGTCCGAACTATTACATGGGCGAAGCGTTGATTGGCCTGGGTAAATTAGAGGACGCGGAGGCCCCGCTACGGGCGGCGCTGCAGGCCGATGCCAAACGGCCGGAGGCGATGGTGGCGATGGGCCGGGCGCTGGCGCGGCAGGGCCGGGTGAAAGAGAGTTCGACGTGGTTCGCAGACGCGGCAGCTGCGGACACGGCCTATCGTGACGCGCTGTTGGAACTGGCCTCCTATCACGAGCAGGCGAAGAACCGCGAAGCGGCGATTGCGATCTACAAGCAGTTCCCGGACAACGCCGGGGCGCGGGAGCGCATGGGCGTGTTGTTGCTGGAAAATGGCCAGGCAGCGGACGCGGTAGCGGAGTTGGAGAACGCGGTGAAGACGTCGCCAACGGCGGCGAACCGCTTCGCGCTTGCTACGGCGTACCTGAAATCAAAGCAGAACGACAAGGCGCTTCCGCTGATCGCCTCGGCGGTGGAACAGGAACCGCGGAACGTGGAACTGCGGTTGACGTTGGGGCGATTGCTGCGGGAAGCGAAGAATATGCCGGGAGCGGCGAAGGAGTTCTACAACGCAGCGCAGGCGGACCCGAAATCACTGGTGGCGTGGCGGGAGTTGTCCTCGACTCTATTCCTGCTGGAGAACTATCAAGGCGCACTCCTGGGCTTCGATAAACTGCGCGCGTTGGGTGAAGAGACGCCGGGCGAGCTGTACCTGCGGGCGCTGTGCTATGACCGGATGAAGCTGTACAAAGAGGCTCTGCCGGCGTACGAAAAGTTCCTGGCGGCGAGCGCGGGCAAGAGTCCTGAAGAAGAGTTCAAGGCGCGCCAGCGGGTGCGGGTGGTAAAGAAAGTGCTGGACAAGAAATGACACGTCGCTATGCGGTGTTGCTGTGTTCGGGACTGGTGGCGGCAGCCGACCTGGCGAGCGTAAAGGCGGAGCCGAACCTTGAAAAACGTTCGGAAAAAGCGCTGGTTTTCGCCGGAGAGATCCTGACGGCGATGCGGGCGGAACTGGATCGCAACGATGTGGAGAAGATCAAAGACCAGTTGAAGGAGTTCCAGGGCGCGGTGGATCTTTCGGTGGATTCGCTGAAGGCTACAGGGAAGAACGCGCGCCGGAATCCCAAATATTTCAAACGAGCCGAGCTACGGCTCCGCGATCTGCTGCGGCGGCTGGAGACGTTTAAACGCGACATGAGCTTCGACGACCGGCCGGTGCTGGACGGGGTGTTGGAACACATGGGCAAGAAGATTGACGAGCTGGTGGAAGCCACCTTGCGGGGGTCATGATGAAGCTGATTCTTTTAGCGATTCTGGCGGTTGCTCTGGCGGCGCAGGACAAGGATTTCCTGACCGGCGACGAAGTGGATCAGGTCCGGTTGGTTCAGGAGCGCAACGAGCGACTGCAGTTGTACATGCACTTCGCCAAGCAGCGCGTGGACCAGGTGGAAAGCCTGTTGAAGCGAGACAAGGCGGGGCGGAGCCTGATGATCCACGACCTGCTGGAGCAGTACACGAAGATCATTGAAGCCGCCGATACAGTGACCGATGATGCACTGAAGCGGAAGGTGGATGTGGTGCTGGGCGTGAAGGCGTTGGCGGACGCGGAGAAGGGTTTGCTGGCGCGGTTGGAAAAGGTTCGTGAGGCGCAGCCCAAGGATATGGCCCGGTATGAATTGGCGCTGGAGACCGCGATTGAGACGACCAAGGATTCGGTGGAATTGGCGCAGGAGGATCTGAACGCGCGCGGGCAATCGGTGATCGACAAGGCGACTCGCGAAAAGAAGGAGCGGGACGCGCTGCTGTCGACCAAAGAGCAGTCGGAGAAGAAGGTCAGCGAGAAGAAAGAAGCCGAGACGCAGAGCAAGCGGAAGGCGCCCACTCTGCGCAAGAAGGGTGAGACAGTCCCGCCTAAGTGAGCAGTTCGCGGTAGGCGTCCTCTTCGAAACCAATCACGAGTCGCTTACCGACAAAGAACGCTGGAGCGCGGAGGTTCCCGCTGGGACCGATGATGAGAGCCTCAATGGCGGCGTCATCGGCGTCTTTCGGATTTTCCAGCCGCTTCACGGTCTTGCCCTTGGCGGAGATGATCGCCTCGGCCGTGCGGGCGAGGCGAAGGGCTTCGTCCCGGCCAATGGTATTTTTCTTTGCGTCGACACGGGTTGCAACGTCGACCTTGTTTTTCGCAAGAAACTCTTGCGTTCGTCCGCAGGTGGTTCAACCTTGGCGGTGGTAGGACCAGGAAATGGATTTCATTTCTCGAAGCTACCACGGTATCCTTAGGGTTTCATGGATAGCGTTTCTGGAGTCCTCCGCAAGACGCCGCTCAACGCGGTGCATCGCGCTTCTGGCGCGAAGATGGTTGATTTCGGCGGCTGGGACATGCCCGTGCAGTATTCGGGAATCCTGGACGAACACGCGACGGTCCGCAACAAGGTCGGCCTGTTCGATGTCTCCCACATGGGCGAGATTGAAGTGCGCGGACCGCAGGCGCTGGCGCTGGTCAACTGGGTCTCGTGCAATGACGCTGCGAAGCTGGCCGTTGGCCAGGCGCACTATAGCGGGCTGATCCTGGAGGGCGGCGGGTTCGTGGACGACATTCTGGTCCACAAGTTTGCCGACGATCATTTTTTCCTGTGCGTGAATGCGTCGAATCAGGACAAAGACTTCGCGCACATCGCCGAACAGAATTCGCTTCGCGGTTTCGACGCCACGGTGGAGAACATTGGCCCGACTCTTTCGCAAATCGCCGTGCAGGGGCCGCGCGCCGTTGAAACGCTGCAGAAGCTGACGGCTACCGAACTGGCGCCAATCAAGTATTACTGGTTCACCACCGGCGAAGTGTCCGGCGTACCGGCGACCATCGCGCGCACGGGCTACACGGGTGAAGACGGGTTCGAAATTTATGTCCCGAACGCGGAAGCCCCGCGGTTGTGGGCAGAGTTGATGTCGGCGGGCGAGGAGTTCGGCATCAAACCGGCCGGCCTGGGCGCGCGGAATACGCTGCGTTTGGAAGCCGCCATGGCGCTGTACGGGCACGAAATCAACGACGAATTGAACCCGCTGGAAGCCGGGTTGAGCTGGCTCGTGAAGCTCAACAAAGGCGACTTCCTGGGTAAGGCGAAGTTGGAAGAAATCAAGGCCGCCGGGTTGAAGCGCAAGCTCTGCGGGTTCAAGATGACAGGCCGCGGCATTGGCCGCGATGGGTATGAAATCCAGTTGGACGGGACGGCGGCCGGGTGGGTGACCTCCGGCGGGCCCGGGCCGACAGTGAACATGAATATCGGCTTGTGTTACCTCCCGGTGGAGAAAGCCAACACCGGACAGGTGATTCAAGTTATGATTCGCAATCAGGCAGTTGACGCGGAAGTGATTCCGACGCCCTTCTACAAGCGAGCAAAATAATGTATCCGGACAATTACAAGTACACGAAAGAACATGAGTGGATCCTGGTTGAAGGGGACACGGGCACCATTGGCATTACCGATCACGCGCAGCATGAGCTGGGCGACATCGTCTATGTCGACCTGCCGAAGGCAGGGACTGGTGTCGAGCAGGGCAAGGCGCTCGGCTCAGTGGAATCGGTGAAGGCGGTTTCGGATATCTATTCGCCGGTTACGGGCGAAGTGATCGAGTCGAACGGCGACCTGTCGGGCGCGCCGGAGAAATTGAACTCCGATCCCCATGGCGCCGCGTGGCTGGTGAAGGTGAAGTTGTCGAACCTGAGCGAGATCGACGGACTGATGTCGGCTGCCGACTATCAGGCCTACCTGGGCGAATAAGCGTGTGGAAGCGGCAGGCGCTGATCGTCATTGCCTTCGTGCTGGCGATCCGCCTGCCGTTTTTGACCCAGCCGATTCAGGGCGACGACATCTACTACCTGTTCGGCGCGCAACACGCGCAGATTGAGCCACTCCACCCGAAACACACGGCGTACGCGTTTCAGGGCGATGTGGTCTCCATGCAGGGCCACCCACACCCGCCGTTCAACGCGTGGTACCTGGGCGCGATTCTGGCGCTGGCGAAGGATGTCCACGAGGTGCCGTTTCACGCGGCCTATCTGCCGTTTTCGTTGATCGCGGCGTTGTCCGCGCTGGCTATCGCCCGGCGATTTACGGAACGCGCGCTGCTGGCGACACTGCTGTTCTGTGCCGTCCCGGCGTTTGTGATCAATGGCACATCGCTCGAAAGCGATCTGCCGCTATTGGCGTTCTGGCTATTAGCAACCGCGCTCTTCCTGGCCGACCGCATGGCGCTGGCCGCCGTGGCGATGGTCGGCGCGGCGATGTGCGGATACCAGAGCGTGGTACTGGTGCCAATCCTGTTTCTGGTGCGGCGGCCAGTGCATTGGGTGCTTGCAGTGATACCGGTCACGCTGGCAGCGTATGAACTCTGGGAGCGCGCCACCTCCGGCGCCATGCCGGCACAAGTGCTGACGGGATACTTCGGCACCTACGGACTGCAAAGGGTGGAGAACAAGCTTCGCAATGCCGGAGCGCTGACGGCGCACATGGCGTGGCTGGTGACGCCGATTGCGGCCGTGGGCGTGTTCCGCCACG
>CANIFK010000418.1 GCA_947466555.1 Acidobacteriota bacterium
TCGCTCACCCGTACCGCCATCGGGCTCCATAGCGGTCCCTGCACGTTGATCCGGTTCTACGCCTCCATGCACCTGGCCGCGGCCACCCAGAACTTTTTTAAAGTTGAAAACGCGCTCGGCGGCTTCCGTGGAAACAAGGAGAGAATGGCGCAAGGCCCCACGCCGGTCGTGCGGAAAAGCGTCTTCCCCGTCCCGGAAGGGCCTGGATTAGGGCTCGAAATCAACGAAGACTGGCTGAAGTCGCACCTGGCGCTCGATGAAAAGTGGTGGGCGTAGGCGGGCCGTCCCAAACAACAAAAAACCCACCAAAAGGTGGGCAGCATGCGAAATCGGTTTAAATTGGTGGACCTGAAGGGATTCGAACCCTTGACCTCTTCCATGCCATGGAAGCGCGCTCCCAACTGCGCCACAGGCCCACGTGACCGACTTCATTTAGAATAGCATAACTCCACCGAATTCGGTACAAACAAAGGGATGAATCGTGAAAAAGCTTGGCAGACCGTTTGCGAATTCGTGCAGTCCGATGGGCTGAGGAAGCACATGCTCGCGGTGGAGGCCTGCATGGCCGCCTACGCGCGCAAGTATGGAGAGGACGAAGAAAAGTGGGCGATCACCGCTCTCCTCCATGACTTCGATTGGGAGATTCATCCGCAGGCACCGGACCATCCCATGAAAGGCGAACCCATGCTCGCCGAACGCGGTGTCTCCGAAGAAATTCGCCGCGCGATCCTCTCCCACGCCAACTACAGCGGTGTCCCGCGCGAATCCCTGCTCGAAAAATCTCTCTTCGCCTGCGACGAACTAGCCGGCTTCCTTACGGCCTGCGCCTACGTGAAGCCCGGTCGCTCTATCGCGGAAGTGGAGGTGAAATCGGTCCGGAAGAAACTAAAGGATAAAGCCTTCGCCCGCGCCGTCAATCGGGACGACGTCATCAATGGCGCCGCCGAAATGGGTCTTGATCTCGACGAACACATCGCCTTCTGTATCGAAGCGATGAAGGATCGCGCGGCTAGCCTCGGCTTGGCGGGTTAGAACGGTCCAATCTCCATCCCTGGGAAAAACAGCGCACGGAGTAGAATCCGCAGGCGATGCAACGCCCATTCATCCGCGTCCAGCGTCTGTACAATCTGCTCTTCCGGTCCAAGAGCTACCAGCCAGCCACGTACTAACCAGTACGCCAGCATACCCGTTGCTATGAATATAGTGAACAAACTCATACTACTCTCAGGAGCATAGCAGGAGTATGTCCGAACCGAACCTTACTAAGTCTACTTAGATCCGCTTCTCAGGTAACTACCTCACTTACACCGCGCACGTCCGCCCCGACCCCTGCTAAACTGCCCTGTGGAAGCTAATCTTGGCCGGTGCTGGGCCTGGTCTTCAAAACCAGCGTGTGGTGCGTATGCGTCACGGTGGGTTCGACTCCCACTAGCTTCCGCCAATCCCCGCCAATAGCTCTGCCCGGATCCCCTCGTACTGCGCCAGCAACTCCGCATTCCCCTCCGGCAATCGCGAAACCACCTCATGCGCCCAGTCGATGTACTTCCGGATTTCCGCCGTGTCCCACCCATGCGGCGGCGTGTCCCGTATCGAATACAGGTTGCTCACCTTGTCCGCCAGTTTCAACGCCACCACCCGTGGCGGCGATCCGGCCGCGTGATCGATCTGTGCCTGCTTCCGCAGTTGCCAGCGCAATGATTTATCATCTGTTACGGCCAGCACTAAGTCCGCGATATCCTGCCCGAACTCCGCCAACAACTCCTCGTAAGTAACTCGAACGTCCTCGATTGTATCGTGCAGGTATCCGGCTGCCACTAACTCCGCGTCGCAACCGACCTCGGCCAGCAATCGCGCCACGTGCGCCAGATGATTGATGTACGGGGTCTGGTCCACATCTTTTCGCCGATGCCGCGCGTGCGCCCTCGCGGCGTACTCCGCCGCGCGCACCACCAGCCGCAGTCCCTGATCCATAACTTCTACCGTGGCTCCAATCGTATCCGCTTTTCCGTCGCCTGTTCCACCGCCGCCCGCGTGTACAGCAAGGGGAAGTACTCGCCCGTCCGCCACGCGTCCGCTAGGTCCTTATAGTGTGGATCCTCCGGCCGCCCCGATTGCCCCGGAAAATTCACCGCCTTTGACCCATCCCAATTCCCCACATCCAGCACCATCCGGAACGACGGTCCGTTGCTCAACTGAAAGCTGTTCCCCGTATACATCGATTGCCACGGCGAATACGGCCCGCCCGGCGCCGTGTACGGCCCCGGTTGCAACTTCGCCTTCATCTCCCCGCTCACAAAGTTCCGCAGCGGATGCCCCGGCAGGGCCTGATGAATCTTCCCCCACTCCGGCTTCCCCAACTTCTCCCACTCCGCGTACGCAGGTCCCAACGTCGCCAACGCCAACGCCCGTGCATCCACCTTGAACCGCGCCGACTTCCCCTCCAACGCATCCACCAGCACCGCCGCATCGGCCGTCGCCACCGCCCTCGCCGCCGCCGCCGGCAACGCCGCATTCAAAAACGCCGGTCCCAAATGGCGCTTAAACCAGATCTCAAACAGCGCCGCCTCTTTCGACTCGGCATTCTCCACTGCATCCCATCCCTGCAACAGCCCCAGCGCTGCCCGTGTGGCCCCATCGTCGGAACTCAACCCCTTCAACACCGCCACAGTCCGCCGCGCCGAAACCGACGTCCGGTCCGTCTGCAGCTTCATCGAATCCGCCAGAGACACCTTCGGCAACGCCTTCAAAACTTCCTCAATCCGCCGGTGACGCGAATCGTTCGACCACTCAAATCCCAACTTGCGCTCCTGATACGGATACCCTGCCGGCATGTTCATCTCATTCGATGTCGACACATACCCGGCGGGCGGATTTAACGCCGATGGAAACTGCTCCGGTCGCACGAATCCTTCCCACTCATACCGCCCATCTCCCGGCACCGGCAGCAGCCCGTCCCAGTTCTTTCGCACCGGCGTCAACCCACCGGCACTCCAACCAATATTCCCCTTCACATCGGCATACACCTGGTTCACCGTGGGCGCGCCGCCGCGGAACTGCCCCTTCTGGAACTCCGCGAAATTCCGCGCCCGCATATACGCGATGCTCCCGAAATACGGCGACATCCCCGGCTCCATCCAACACGTCCGAATCGCGTAAGCGCGCTTGGCGTCTGTCCAGATCACCGGTCCATGCCGCGTGAATGCCAACTCCGCCTCCACCGCCGCCCCGCCTTTCACACCCATCGCCTCCCGCTCCACGCGCATCGTCTCCCAGCCGCCCTTGTAGCGGTACTGCCGCGCGTTCGCCGGGTTCAATTCGTATACATATAGGTCTTCCTGGTCGATCGGGAAAATGGTCAGCCCAAACGCAATCGTCCCGTTGTGGCCCATCGAAATACCGGGCAGGGAAGGCTCCCCCGCGCCAATCACGTCCAGCCCCGGCGCGCTGACATGCGCGATATACCGCAGGCTCGGCGTCGAATAGGCCCGGTGCGGATCGCCCGCCAATATTGGCCGCCCCGTCGCCGATTTCCCCGGCCCGATCGTCCAGTTGTTGGACCCATCGTCGGCCGCGTCGTTATTCGGTTTCGTGAACGGCGCCGCCTGCGTCGCCAGCGTAAAAACTTTCAAAACATCGGCCGGCAAACACGGGTCCAGCCCCGCCGGCGCCTGCACCTTCCACGGCGGTTCAATGTTCACGCGCGCCTCGTCAAACTCCACGCCCGCCGCGCACATCGTCTTCGCCCGCGCCACCTCGCTCGTCACGTTACGCGTCAACCCGTGGCTGCGAATGCGCACCACATCGGCCACGTCCCACTTCGATGGCTCATACCCCAGCAGTCCGAACTCCACCGGCATCTGCTCCTTGTGCGCCAGCACCCAATCCACATACGCATTGATGCCCGCCACAAACGCCGCCGTAATCCGCCGCGCGTCCGGGCCATACGCCGCCCACTCCTTCTCTATCGATGCTCGATACAGAAACAACCGCGCCGCCCGGTCCTGCTCCACATACTTCGGCCCCATCACCTCCGCCATCCGCCCCAGCCCGCGCCGCCGCCACAGGTCGATCTGGAACAGCCGGTCCCGCCCCGCGTTGAATCCCTGCGCAAAAAACGCGTCGTCCGTATTCTTCGCAAAGATGTGCGGCACACCCCATTTGTCCACCAGCAAATCCACGGGGCTCTTCAATCCCTTCACCGGGATCGTCTCGCCCATCGCCAAACCGGCCAGCAGCACCGCGCAGAAAAGTTGCCGAGTCATAGATTCGAACATCATACTCCCCCGCACGCGTTCCGGCGGCTTGTTACACTCGATTTGGAATGATTTCTATCCGCCGGGTAGCGGTGCTGGGCGCGGGCACCATGGGGTCACGAATCGCCGCGCATTTTGCCAACGCAGGGATCCCCGCCCTGCTTCTCGATATCGTCGTCCCGGGCGTTGCCGACCGCAACGCGGCCGCGAAGAAAGGCATCGAAACCGCCTGGAAAGGCCGCCCCGGCGGCTTCTTCACCGATGCGCTGCCCGCCCTCGTCACGCCGGGTAACTTCGAAGACGACCTCCCCAAACTCGCCGATTGCGACTGGATCATCGAAGCCGTCACCGAAAAGCTTGACGTCAAACGCGCCCTCTGGTCGCGCGTCGCCGAGATCCGCCGCCCCGGCTCCATCGTCTCCACCAACACCAGCGGCATCCCGCTCGCGCTGATCGCCGAAGGTTTCTCCGACGAATTCCGCGCCAACTTCCTCGGCACGCACTTCTTCAATCCGCCGCGCTACCTGCACCTCTGCGAGATCATCCCCGGCCCCGCCACCGCCCCCGCGCTGCTCCAGGAAGTGGGCGATTTCATCGACCGCCGCCTCGGCAAAGGTGTCGTCCTCTGCAAGGACACGCCCAACTTCATCGGAAACCGCATCGGCTCCATGTGGGGCTCGACCACGTTCAAATACGCCATCGAAGACGATTTCACCGTCGAAGAGCTCGACGCGCTCACCGGGTCCTTGATTGGTCTGCCCAACAGCGCCAGCTGCCGCCTCATCGACATTGTCGGCGTCGACATCTGGTACCACGTTGGCGCGAATCTCTACGACCTCGTCCCCACCGATCCGTGGCGCGACCGCTTCCAGCCGCACCCCGTGATGGAAGAGTTGATGAAGCGCAACTGGCTCGGCGACAAGACCGGCCAGGGCTTCTACAAACGCGTCGGCCCCGCCAAGGAAATCCACGCCCTCAACTGGAAGACCTACGAATACGCCCCCGCCGCCAAGCCCAAGTTCGCGAGCGTCGAACAGGCCAAGCTCATCGAGGATCTCCCGGCCCGCCTCCGCGCGCTGGTCGCCTCCAACGACAAGGCCGGCAACTTCCTATGGAAACTCTTCCGCGACGTTCTGCTCTACTCCGCCGAACGCA
>CANIFK010000419.1 GCA_947466555.1 Acidobacteriota bacterium
AGCTCCTCAGTATCTCCACCGTCAAAGACATCAAGATGCTGTGGAAGATCAAGCTCGAAAACGAAACGCGCGCCATGCACAACCTGCTGCCGCCGCTCGTCATCGGCAGTGTCGACACGCCCTCCGGCCCCAAACAACTCGCCATCCAGGCCGGCGTCTCCGATCACGTCTACGCCATCGACGTCGCCACCGGCAAGGTTTTCTGGCACACCAAGCTCCCCAGCAACTTCAAGGAACCCGCCGGCCGCGGCCCCTCCGTTCTCTGCCCCGGCGGCATGACGGCCAACGTCACCATCGGCCCCGCCGGCGCCCCCGGCAAGTACACCATCTACGCCGCCGGCTGGGACGGCCGCCTGAATCAGCTAAACGCCGCCGACGGCAAACACATCACGGAACCCACCAAGTTCATGCCCCCCAACGGCAAGCCCTACGCCATGAACTTGTGGAAGAACGTCATCTACACCCACTCCGCCCAAGGCTGCGGCGGCAACCCCAACACCGCCTACACCTATGACCTCGAAACCCACAAAGTGGGCAGCTGGGGCCCGGCCGGTGGCGGTATGTGGGGACGCTCCGGACCCGCCATCAGCGCCAAGCACGACACCATGTACACCGGCACCGGTGACGGCCGCTGGGATCCGGAAAACGGCGTCTACGGCAACGGCATGATCGGCGTCCGCCAGGACCGCAAAACCAAATCGCTCGACCTCGTCGACTACTACGGCCCCTCCAACGCCGAGTGGCTCGTCAAGCGCGATCTCGACATGCAGGTCACGCCCACCATCTTCGAGTACAAGGGCCACGAATACATGGTCGACGCCAGCAAAGAGTGTCGCCTGTACTTCATGGACACCGACGCCATCGGCGGCGACGATCACCGCACTCCGCTCGAACGCACCCCGCTTATCTGCAACGAAATGGTCGACTTCGCCGAAGCCGGCATCTGGGGTTCGCTCACCTCCTACCTCGACGCCAAAGGTCAGCGCTGGGTGCTCACTCCCTTCTGGGGGCCGAAGCACTCCAAGTACAAAGCGCCCATTGAAAACGGCCCCATCAAGAAGGGCGCCATCGCCGCCTTCCGCGTGGTCGACGGCAAGAACGGCAAGCCCACCCTGCAGCCCGCCTGGCTCTCCCGCGACATGGATCAGGCCGAACCGCCCGTCTTCGCCAACGGCGTCGTCTTCGCCTACGGCAGCGGTGAAAACACCGCGCAGGCCTACCCGGACGTGGGCCTCGACTTCCGCGCCGAACGTCGCATTCCGAAGTCGACGCACGTTGTCCTCTATGCGCTCGACGCCGTCACCGGCAAGGAGCTGTGGAACAGCGGCAACCAGATCACCCGCTTCAATCATTGGAGCGGCATCGCGGTGGCCAACGGCCGCATCTACGTGAACACCTTCGACGGCGAACTCTACTGCTTCGGTCTGCAAAAATAATGTGGAAACTGGCGGGATTGGCGATTGCACTGGCGGCGGTTTTGCCGGCGCAGACGCCCGATCCCGCCAAACTCATTGCGGAACTGGAAGCCGAAAACACGGCCTACCTCCGCCTGTTGAGCGACTGGGGCAAACTGGTCGTCTACGGCAGCGATAACGCGGAATTGAAACCTCCGAAACCCGGTGAAAACCGGGTTGTCTTCTTTGGTGACGACATCTTCGAAAAGTGGCCGGAATTCTTCCCCGGCAAGCCCTATCTCAACCGTGGCATCGAACACCAGGCCACTCCCCAAATGCTCGTCCGCTTCCGCCAGGACGTCATCGCCCTGAAGCCGAAAGTCGTCGTCATCATGGGTGGCGCGAATGATTTCGCTGGCTTCGCCGGCCCCGCCACCGAAGGCACGGTGACCGAGAACATCGAAACGATGGTGGAACTCGCCAAACTCCACGGCATCAAAGTCGTACTCGCCTCCGTCACACCCATCTGCGACTGTTTCCAGGTCCTCTCCGCCCGCCGCCCGCCCGGCAAGATTCTCGGCCTGAACGGCTGGCTGAAAGGCTACGCCAAGAAATCCGGCGCCATCTACGCGGACTTCTACGCGGTCCTCGGCCAGGGCCGCAACATGCGCCAGGAGCTGACTATCGACGGCCTCATCCCCAACGCCGCCGGATACGCCGCCATGGCGCCCGTAGCCGAAAAAGCCATCGCCGCCGCGTTGGCGTTACCGTAGTCAGTCCACCCTGATTCCCAGCTGTGGAATCTTCTCCTCCGCCAGGGAAAACCGGACCTCGACACGATTCCCATTCTGGCGTGCCTCAAAGCTTTCGATCAGCGGCACGAGATCGGCTGTGAAATAATCCCCGCGCCCTTCAGCGAAAGCGGGCAGCCACCGGGCAAGCGCCGCGGCCGCCGAGGCATCTTCAAACCCAGTCATCGTCGCTGTCGCGAAGCAGTCGATTCTCGCCCCGAACCGAATCCCGAGCGAGACGTCCTCGATACTCTTTCTCAGTGCATCCCAGCGCGGCCGCGCTGGCGGGGCGATCCCCTTCTCCAAAGACGGAAGCGGATTCCGGATGAACGCCCAGTTATCGGAATCCCGGCCTAGCTCCCCCAACCGCGAAGCCCACGTAGGTGGTTTCGCGCCCGCATTACGCCAGGCGGCCACTGCCGCGGCCATCGCCCGAGCTTCTCCTGCAAAAAGCACGCCCGCCTCAGGCGAAACCAATAGTGTCGGCTCCTCACCCTCTATGGGCGGCACCGGGCTGAACTCACCGAACACCACGACAAGCGTGGGCGCGTCCGGAGAGCCCAGGAACACGATCTGCGAGGGCTTTGCCGCCTTCGTCTCTCGGCCCAGAAACTCCCGCAGAGACACTGGAAACCGGCTGGCAAGGCGCGAATCGGTGTATCGCACCCAATCGATGGCGCTGACCATCTGCGTGTCCTCAGTCAACAGCCGGAGCACACGCGCGTCCGGTTCTACGGCCATCGCGACGGCCGCAATCGCAAACAAAACTGCTTTCATAGTGAACCTCCGCCGTGTTGGACAACGAAGGCGCGCGCCAAGTTCCCGCCCTACTGAGTCGCCGTCACCGCATACGTCGCCGAGAGCGACACCGTCACCGTCGCCCCCGCCGGATCAATCGCCGGAGTCGACAACGTCACCACCGCCCCCAGCGTCGCATTCATCGCCGCCGCCAACGCCGCGGCCCGCGTCTTCGCCAGCGCCAACAAATTCGGCAACGCCTGCTGCAGCGCCGTCGATAGCTCATCCTCCGTCGGAATCACCGAACTCGACCACCCGATCGCCTGCGTCTGCGATGTCGAAAGCGTCCGCTGAATCGCAATGAACTTATCCCGCGTCGCCCCCAACTGTCCCGCCGCCACCGGCATCTTGAAGTTATAGGTGGTCACCACAAACCCCTGATTCAACGCCACCGACACGTCCACCAAATGCGACGCTGCCACCCCGGCCGATCCCAACGCCGCCACTGCCGAATCCACCGTCGTCGACGAACTCGCGTCCAGAAACTGCACGTAGAACACAGCGGTTCCCGTGGTGATGTTCTGCGAAAGGGAAACGTTCGCGGTCACCGTATTCGGCTGTTGCGCGGCCAGGCCGGCCGCCAGGGCGAGTGCAAGAAAAACAAGGCGCATAGTTTGATCCTAACCCGGACAGAAGTTACGCCTTTGTAAACACGGCCGATCGCAAAAAAGTCGCGCTTTACCGCCGAACCTTCGCCGCGATCGCCGCGTCTTCCCCGCCCGGAGCCACATCGAGCAACGTCGCTACCGTCGACCCGTTATCCGCCCGGTGCGCCAAATCCGGCCCCTTCGCCAACAGATACTCCGCCTCCGCCCACTGCTGTTCCCGCACCAGCCGCATCAGCAAACTCTGCCCCGGATTCGACCACTCCCGGTCCACCGTGTTCACATCCGCACCATGGTCCAATAACGAACGGAAATGCGCCGGACGGTACATCGTCTCGAAGATCACCGGCACCCCGGCGCGATTCTTCGCATTCGCGTCCCCGCCGGCTTCCAACAGAATCCTAAGCAACGCCGGATCCCCTCCCGACGACGCTGGAATCAAATACTCCAGGCCATCGGCCGCACTCAAAACGTCCTGCGCCAACGGCGCCCCCGCTGCCAGCAGCACCTTCAACCCTTCATAGTTCGCCGCCGTCGCCTGCCCCTCGGCGCATCGCTTCACCGCCACCCCCAACAGCGTGTAACCCCGCTTATCCCGCGCCGTCCAATCGATCCCGCCAGCCCGCACCAACTCCCGTTCCTTCGCCACATCCTCCGCTACCAGTGCCTTGGCAATCGCCGTCAGCCGCGAATCCGAAAACCGGCCCAATCCGGAATCCTTGAACATCGATCCAAAATCCGGTACCAGCTTCGGCGACCCAATCAATAGCACCACCGCGAACGGAAAACACGCCATTCCCGCTCCGCCGCGGACGCCGTACGGGTTCCCCGTCATCGTGCCCCATAAAAGCAATCCGCCGATCGGCAACAGGACCAGACCCAACAGGCCGGCCACATCCCGCCCAATTGCGTCGCCGCTCGCCTCACTGCTTCCCTTGGCGAACAACAGCCCCAGCAGCACCAGAATCTCCAGCCCGTAACAAATCCAACCAGCAGTAAGGAATGTCGTCATCTCAACTTGGCAGGCGTAACAGCCCGGTAAATATTCTCAAAGCTTGTTAACCCCAACGGTTCCGCGATATCCTCTCAATAATTCCCACGTCCGGTAGAGCCGCATTCAAACTCAGGAGATCGCCGAAATGAATTCACGCCGCCAGTTCCTCACCGCCAGCGCCAGCGCGCTCGTGGCTTCCACAGTTTCCCGCGCCAACCCGAAGAGCTTCCCCTACGGTGAGTTCGAACAGCGCATCGCAAAAAAGAACTTCACCGGCATGACCAAGGACATGCTGCCGACCCCGTGCATGGTCGTCGACATCGATCTCTTCGAAAAGAATCTGAAGACGATGGCCGACTACGCCAAAAAGGCCCCCATCTACCTCCGCCCCCACGTCAAGGTCCACAAGAGCGTCGACATCGCCAAGCGCCAGGTCGCCCTCGGCGCCATCGGCATCACCGCCGCCACCATCGCCGAATCCGAACTCATGTCCAACGGCGGCATCAAAGGCGTCCTCTGGACCAAGCAGCCGGCCAGCTACAACAACCTCCTCCGCGCCATCGCCCTCACGAAGAAGGACCCGACCTTCATGTTCGTCGTCGACGATCATGACGTCGCCGCCCGCGTCCAGGAAGCCGCCGCCGCCGCCAAAGTGAAGGCGCGCGTCGCAGTCTCTGTCTACGCTGGCCTCACCCGCCAGGGCATCGCCAACGGCAAGCCCGCCCTCGACCTCGCCCAGAAAATCGCCACCTCGAAGAACATCAGCTTCGAAGGTTACATGGCCTATTCCGGCTACGCCTCCCACACCCACGGC
>CANIFK010000420.1 GCA_947466555.1 Acidobacteriota bacterium
CATCGGGCGTGGCGTAGTCATCCCCAAACAGCGTAACCGGCTTGCCCGAGATCACTGCTTTCAGAATGAGCGGAATCAGGTGCGTCTCCGGATCATGCCGCTCGCCCAAACCCGCTTCGTTATTGGCGCCGCACGCGTTGAAGTAGCGCAGGCGAATGCTGCGGACGCCGCGGCTTGTGTCCAGCCAATCCAGGATCTTCTCCACCATCACCTTCGATTCGCCGTACGGATTCACCGCGCTGATCGTCGAAGTCTCCGGAATCGGCACCACAGCCGGATTCCCGTAAACCGCCGCCGTCGACGAGAACACCAGCTTGTTCACTCCAGCGTCGGCCATCGCCGAGAACAGCGAAATCGAACCCGCCGTGTTGTTGTGAAAATACTTCTCCGGCTCCCGCGTCGATTCGCCCACCGCGATAAATGCCGCAAAATGAATCACCGCGTCGATTTTTTCCGCTTGCATCAACGCCGCCAGCCGCTCCCGTTCAAACAGCGAACACACATGCAGTGTCCCGGCCGGGACACTCGCGGCATGGCCTTTGGAAAGGTCATCCACCACAACAACGGAGAAGCCCTGCTGTTGGAGCTGGTAAACGGTGTGAGAACCAATGTAGCCGGCGCCGCCGGTGACGAGTATTTTGGACATCAAAAAGATTAGTATGGCAGACATGCCTACTGGTGCTGAACTGTTCGTGGAGAGTGCGCTGCAACTCGGGATCGACCGTATTTTTACGCTGGTCGGAGATCATTTGAATGAGGTGCTTTCCGTCGCCGAGAAGCGCGGCGTACCGATCGTCCACATGCGCCACGAAGCTGCCGTGGTCCACGCCGCCGACGGCTGGAGCCGCATGACGCGCCGCCCCGGCCTGGCCATCGTCACCGGCGGTCCCGGCCACACCAACGCTCTTACCGGGATCGCGACCGCCCACTCCAACGGCAGCCCCGTCATCGCCGTCAGCGGCACGCCAGCAACGGAAGCGCGCCACCGCGTTGTGTTCCAGGACATCGATCAGGTCGGCATGGCCGCGCCGGTAACGAAGTTTTCCCACCTCGTCACCACGCCTTCGCAGGTCCCGTTCGCCCTCGGCCACGCTTACAACGAAGCCTTCTCCGGCCGCTACGGCGCTACCCATCTTTCCATCCCCGTCAACGTCTTCACGGGCAAAACCGAAGCTCCGCTAAACATGCCGAAAGCGCGCGGCATCGCCCGCCAGTGCGAAGACGTCGCCACCGCGATGGATCTCCTCGCCGCGGCCGAACGCCCTGTCGTCATCGGCGGCAGCGGCCTGTGGTGGAGCGACGCCGGCGCTGCGCTGACGAAGTTCCTGAAACAAACCCGCCTGCCCTACTTCGACGTCACCATGGCGCGCGGTGTGATCAGCGAAAAGTTCGCCGGCCATTGCGGCTATGCCGACCCGTCCTTGAACCGCGGCTGCATCCCGGCCTTCCAGGCGGCCGACGTCGTCCTCGTCCTCGGCAAGCGCATCGATTATCGCCTGGCCATGGGCGGCCCCCGCCTCTTCGGGAAAGAAACGAAGTTCATTCAAGTGGACGTCGAGCCCCGCGAAATCGGCAACGTCCGCGATGTCGCCGTCGGCGTCGTGGGTGATGTCCGTACCTTCTTAGAAGCCGCGCTCCCGTCGAAGCAATGGGAGCCGAAGACCGCGTGGATGAAGCAAATCGGCAAGTGGCGTAAAGAGTGGATGACAAAGCTGCTCGCTCAATCCGGAGACGACACGCTCCTCCACCCCGGCCAGTTTTTCCAGGAAGTGAAGCGCACGCTTCCCGTCTCTCCGCTCCTCTCCTTCGATGGCGGCGACTTCATTCACTGGGGCCGCGCCATTCTCCCAGCGCTCCATTCGGGCGGCTGGCTGCGGCTGGGCCCTATGGCTACGATTGGTGCCGCGCTTCCATTCGCGATGGCCCAGCAGATGGCTCGGCCGAAGCAGCCCGTCATGATGATGACCGGTGATGGTTCGCTCGGCTTCTACATCGCCGAACTCGACACGCTGGTCCGCTATGGGGTGCCGGTGGTGATCATCGTCGGCAACGACGGCGGCTGGGGCCTGGAACGCGAACTACAAGGCGAAGTGCAAGGCACCACCACCGCCTGCGAACTCCGCCGCACGCGCTACGATCTGGTCTGCCAGGGCTTCGGCGGCGGCGGCGAAACCATCGACCGTATGGACCAGGTGGGCCCCGCTCTCGCCCGCGCCTTCGCCCACGAGGGTCCGTACGTGCTGAACGTCAACATCCGCGGCGCCCGTTCGCCGTTCACCTCCTGGCAGTTGGAAGGCAAGAAGTGATTCGCGCCGATTCCAACGGCCCCATCGATCGCATCACGCTCGCCGGCCCGCGCCGCAACGCCCTCTCGCTCGCCATGATGCGCGCGTTGATCGACGCGTTGCGCGCCGCCACCGGCCGCGTCGTCATCCTTGCCGCCGATGGCCCGGTCTTCAGCGCCGGCCACGATCTGAACGAAATGATCGGCTGCACAGCCGCGCAGGCGGAGGAGGTGTTCGCCGTTTGCACGGAGCTGATGGGGACGATCCAATCGATCCGCCAGCCGGTCATCGCGCAGGTGCAGGGAGTGGCTACCGCGGCCGGCTGCCAGCTGGTCGCCACCTGCGACCTGGCGATAGCCGCCGAAGAGGCGTGGTTCGCCACTCCCGGCGTAAAGATCGGGCTCTTTTGCTCCACGCCAATGGTGGCGCTAACGCGTGCCATCGGCCGCAAACGGGCGATGGAGATGTTGCTGACCGCTCGTCCGGTAACGGCCCGTGAAGCGGCGGAATGGGGACTCATCAACCGCGCCGTCCCCGCGACGGAGCTGAACAGCGCCGTCGACGAACTCGCCGCCCAAGTCGCCGGCGCGTCGGACTACACCGTCGCCATTGGCAAGCGTGCGTTCTACGAGCAGATCGACATGCCGCAGGAGGCGGCGTATCAATTCGCCCGCTCCGTGATGGAGCGTAACGCCCTGGCCGACGTGGCGCAGGAACAGATGCGTGCGTTCCTCGATAAGCGCGGGGTACGCTAGTTGGTTATGGACCGCCGCACGTTTCTCGCCGCCACCCCGTCAGCCATGATGCTCGCCCAGCAGGCGCCGCCGCCCGCCGCCCCGAAGAAGGCCAAGGTCACCTCGAGCGTCATGTTGTGGACCCTGAAGGGGACGTTTGAAGAGAGGATGGAGGCGGCCGCCAAAGCCGGTCTGCAATCGGTGGAGTTCGTCGGCGAACACTACGACTGGACCGACGCCGATATCGATCGCGTCAAGAAGCTTGCGCGTTCGTTGAAGCTCGGCATCGATACGTTGAGTTCCGTGCCGCGCTGGGGCCAGCAGAAGATCAACATGGTGGACCCCGCCGTGCGCGAAGCGTTCCTCAAGGAAGTGGAAAAGAACCTGGTCTTCGCGCAGAAACTCGAAGTCCCCATGGCGCTCATCATGTCCGGCAACGCGGTCGCCAGCCTGACGTTCGAGCAGCAGTTCACCGCCATGATCGAATGCGCCAAACGCGCCACCGATCTCGCCGCCAAGGCCAATATCACGCTCATCATGGAGCCCCTCAACACGAAGGTGAACCACAAGGGCTATTTCCTCTCCAATTGCGTCGACGGCCTGCGTCTGATGAAGGCAGTGAACCACCCAAACCTCCGCCTGCTCTTCGATCTTTATCACGAACAAGTGGAGCGCGGCGACGTCATCCGCACCGCGCTCGCGGCGATGGAATACGTGCGCGTCTTCCACGTGGCCGACAATCCGGGCCGGAACGAACCCGGCACCGGCGAGATGAACTACGCCAATATCTACAAGGCGATTGCCAAGGCCGGTTACGAGCACTACATCACCATGGAGTACATCCCGCTGCAGGAGCAGGTGAAGAGCTTGCAAAAGGCGGTGAACGAAATGCGCGCGGGGATTGCCGGCTGATGACAGTTGCAGCCCCTTGGGTACGCGGTGTGTATGAGCTGTCCGAGCCCCGCCGGATTGACCGGGAAGACATGCTCTATACCGTGCGCCAGGCGCTGACGATGGAGGGCGAGACGATCCTCAACAGCGCCATGGAGTGGAAGGTCGACGGCGAGCCAACGGACTCCCCGTTGAACAAAACCGGCGCCCGCCTGGAGGTTCGCTTCCGCGTGGTGGTTGTGAAGGGGACGCCCTGACCCACCGGGTCATCGCCGGCCTCCTGTTGGCCCTCGCGGCCTTGCTATACCTCTCCCGCCCGGAGCCCGAGGATCTCCGGACCTGGACACCCGTTGCCCATCCCGTCCCGCCCACGCCCGGTCGTGTCGATATCCCGCCCTTCACCGCCGCCGAAGACAGAACCTTCCACCTCTTCCTCTACGGCGGAAGCAACAACGACAAATGCCCGCAGTCGGACATCGATTGGACGATCCTTCGCAACGGAAAGCCCGAAGCGACCGGCACCTCAAAGGCCGACAAACTGGGCTTCCTCAGCGGCGGCACCGCCTGCTGGATCGCTGAGCTCAAAGCGCAAAAAGGCCAGGAATACGCTGTATCGCTCAACGTCCACAAAGTCTGCCTCACCAACGCCAAACTACTCGTCCAAACCTACCCCAACGCCTGGCTCGATGCATACTACGGCAAACTATTCCACCGCGACCTCGCCGCCACCCTCAGCGCCCTTCTCGCCCTCGCCGGCGTGACAATTCTCCTCGCCGTCCCCATCCTTAAGCGCGTCCTCGACTAGCGCTCCAGGCACACCCCATCCAGCATCAAATCAAACCGACGTGCGGCCTCCCCATCCTTCGTCTGGTAGCTAATCGTCTCCCCAAAGGTACCCAGAAACCGCCACCGCGTGCCATCAGCTAACTCGCCGCGCGCCGCGGTGATGTTCGCGCGCCCGGCATAGGTAGTCTCCGCATAGCTCCTCGACACCTGCAGATAATGCGGGAGTGGTTCACCAACGCCCCACATCGGCCCATAGCCATGTCGCAAATAGTGCTTCCCGCTGCTCGTCTTCACCGTATAGGTTCGACCGTTGTAGTCGACATCGTGAAACGGCCTACCCTCGCCCGCCAACGGCAGTTGGAACGCTGTCCCCGCCCCGGCCTTACATCGCGGAAACGGCGCTGCCACCGCCCGCTCCATCACCACGTTCAGTTCCTCTGCCGGTTTCATAATCGCCGCCCGGTACCCCAACTTCCGGAATGCAATCCACAACCCATCCGTCGCCCCCCGCACTCCGCCACCCGTACCAGTCTCCGCCCCGCCAACGGCCGCCAGCCACCACGACCCCCTCCAACGGCGTCCCCTCTGGATCCACAACAAACGCGCTAAACCGCGCCTGACAAAGTCCTTCAATCGCCTTGTCCAATTCCGCCGCCGTCGTCGCGCTCACATCGGCATACGAGATCGTC
>CANIFK010000421.1 GCA_947466555.1 Acidobacteriota bacterium
ACCGGCTTCGATGGGGCGCGCGGTTTCGAGGCTTTCGCGGTAACGGCCGCGGAAGATGTCGGCGGAGATCATGAGCTGGTAGCCGCCCATTTCGGACTGGCCGGCGACCTGGTCGGGGTAGAGGTCGATGAGCTTGATGACCCAGTCGGAATCGGTGCCGGTGGTGGCGGCGACCAGGTTGGCGATGGGTTCGCCGCTGATTTTCAGGGGTTGGGCTAGGGGCTCGGAGATGAAGGAGACGACGTCGGGGCGGCCGGAGGCTTCGCGCTGGTCGTCGACGAGCCAGCGGGCCCAGCTGAGGGGGGCGGTGTAGCCGATGGGCTGGATGGGGCGGGCGCGGAAGGGGACCGGTTTGGTGGGGTCCGACACGTATTCTTCAAAGGCGGGGCCTGATTGGGGGGCGGTGAAGCTGAGTTTGTTGCCGGGGTTTAGATAGAGCGGGCGGGATGGCGCTGTTGGCCACTTGGTGAACTGGCGCCATTCGTTGGTGCCGGTTTCGAACGCCGTGACGGGGGCGATGGCGTGTTTGGGCGCGGCGTCCTGCAGGTATTGATCGAGGAAGGGACGGAGGATTTTGCGGCGGAAGTAGAGGCCGGTGTCGCTGTCGAACTTGATGGCGCCGAGGGAGCTGCCGTCGGCGATCTGCTGGCCGTGGTGCCAGGGGCCCATAACGAGGAAGACTTTGTCGTTATTCGAGTCTTTAGGCTCGATGGCTTTGTAGACGGCGGGGGCGCCGTAGATGTCCTCCTGGTCCCAGAGGCTGTGGACGAGCATGACGGGGACTTTGATGGGCTGGGCGGCGAGGATGCGGTCCATGGCCTGGTCCTGCCAGTAGGCGTCGTAGGCGGGGTGCTCGACGATTTTCTGCCAGAAGCCGAGTTGTTCGAGTCCGCGCTGGCGGCCGAGGTTGCCGGCGGAACCGGCTTGCATGAACATGTCGTAGTCGTCGAAGTGGGTGGTGTACCACTTGATGTCGTTGGCGCGGGTGGCTTGTTGGTCGTGGATGTAGGCCATGCCCTGTTGGCGGAAGGCGCCGTTGTGGAACCAGTCGTCGCCGCGCCAGCCGTCGACCATGGGGTTCATGGGGACGGCGACTTTGAGGGCGGGGTGGGGGTTGACGAGGGCCATGAGGGGGAGAAAGCCGTCGTAGGAGATGCCGAGGATGCCGACGTTGCCGTTGGATTCGGGGACGTTTTTGGTGAGCCAGTCGATGGTGTCGTAGGTGTCGGTGGAGTGGTCGACTTTGGTGGGGTTGCGGGGGCCGGCGAGGGGGCGGTTCATGACGTATTCGCCTTCGGAGCCGTATTTGCCGCGGATGTCCTGGACGACGCGGATGTAGCCGCCTTCGATGATGGTTTCGACGGCGTTGTCGTAGCCATTGAGGATGGAGCCGAGGTTGGAGCTTTCGGCGTGGGAGGTGAGGTCTTTGGCGCTGTAGGGGGTGCGGGTGAGGAGGATGGGAGCGCGGCGGGCGTTCTTTGGGGTGAGGATGACGGTGTTGAGTTTGACGCCGTCACGCATGGGGATCATTTCTGTGCGGCGGGTGTAGTTGAACGATTCCGTTTTGGGGGTGAAGGTGGGTGGGGTTTCGTTGGTTTGGGCGGTTAGGAGGAGGGGGAAGAGGAGGATTAGGTGGCGCACTGTTTGAGTTTAACTTGGAGGGCGGGTGGGGTTTGCTATTGACCCGCGGAATCTTTCAGCCGTAAGCTAAGAATTCTAGGTATGGGACGCAAACCACTCAAGAACGATTCGTTGCCCGGTTCGCTGGACATGTTGATCCTACGGACGCTGTCGCGGCGGGACTTGCATGGCTACGGGATTGTGCAGTTTATTCAACAGTCTTCTGATAATGAGCTCTTGGTGGAGGAGGGGTCCCTTTACCCTGCGTTGCAACGGTTGGAATTGAACGGATGGATTGAGGGCGATTGGGGCGTGACGGCGAACAACCGGCGGGCGCGGATTTACAAGATCACGGCGGCGGGGCGCAAGCAGCTTGCGGTTGAGACGAAGCAGTACGCCAAGTTGACGCTGGCGATTGCGCGTGTGATGGAGGCGGAGTAACGGCTATGTTGCGACGGCTGCGGTATTGGTTGGAGCGGGGGAGACGGAGCGCTTCGTTGCGGGAGGAGATGGAACTGCATATTGCCGAAACGGCGGCGGAGTTGCTGGGAGAGGGGATGACGGCGGAGCGTGCGCTGGCCGAGGCGCGGCGGCGGTTTGGGAACCCGGGGCGGGTGCAGGAAGAGGCACGGGAGGTGTGGATGACGCGGCTGTTGCCGGAACTGGCGCAGGATATCCGGTATGGCTGGCGGACGATGGTTGGGAACAAAGCCTTCAGCGCGCTGGCGGTGCTGTCGCTGGCGTTGGGGATTGGCGCCAACACGGCGATTTTCAGTTTCATGGAGGCAATTCTGTTGCGGACGCTGCCGGTGGCGGATCCCGAGTCGCTGGTGGTTTTGAACTGGCAGAGTCAGCCGCCGCAAAACGCAAATAAAGATTGGGTCCACGTTGTGCACGGGGTGCAGGGGGTTCTGTGGCCGGGCGCCAAGGGCGTGCTTGAGACGGGGATGTTCCCGTATGGGGCGTTTGAGTCACTTGGGGTGGAGAACCCTGTATTTTCGACGCTTTTTGGCTATTTTAATGGGCGGAAACATAATCTGGCGGTACGCGGGCAGGCGTTGAGCGCGCAGACGGAGTTTGTGACGGGCGGGTATTTTCGAGGGCTTGGCGTGCCCGCGGCAGCGGGGCGTCTGATTGGTTCCGAGGATGACCGCGCGGACGCGGCGCCGGTGGCGGTGCTTAGTTTTGCGGCGAGTCAACAGCGATTCGGCGACCCGGCGAGCGCGATTGGTAAGCCGATTATGGTGGATAACGTGCCGTTCACGGTGGTGGGGGTGGCTGCGCCGGAGTTTTTCGGCGTGGACCCGGCGGCGGCGCCAGACTTGTATTTGCCTTTGCGGACGAATCTGCTGGTGGATGGGGCAGAGGCGGCTCGCGGGTTTAGCGACCAGAATTTCTACTGGATTGAGATGATGGGTCGGTTGCGGCCGGGTGTGAGTATGGCTGAGGCCCAGACGGCGTTGGCGCCGCGATTTCACCGATGGGTTGAGGCTACTGCGACGACGGATGGGGAGAGGGCCAAACTGCCGGCGTTGGTGTTGAATCCGGGTGCGGCGGGGTTGGGCGGATTGCGGCGGGAGTACTCGAAGCCGTTATATGTTTTGCTGGCGATGGTGGGGCTGATCCTGGCGATTACGTGCGCGAATATCGGGAACCTGTTGCTGGCGCGGGCGGCGGCGCGGCGGCGGGAGATCGCGGTGCGGTTGAGCCTGGGGGCGGGGCGGTTCCGCGTGGTGCGCCAGTTGCTGACGGAGAGTGTAATGTTGGCGTCAATGGGAGGCGCTTGTGGAATTGTTTTTGCGATCTGGGGCGTGCAGGCGCTGACCATTCTTTTCGGCAAAGGGCAGGAGAATTTCACCCTGCGCGCGGAGTTGAATTGGAATGTGTTGGCAGTGACGGCGGCACTTTCGGTGGTTTGCGGACTGTTGTTTGGCCTGGCGCCGGCGTTGCAGGCGACGCGGGCGGACGTGTTGCCGGCGTTGAAGAACGGCAATGGCGGCGGCCCGCGGCGACGGACGCAGCAGGTGCTGGCGGTGGCGCAGATTGCGATGTCGTTTCTGGTTCTGTTCGCGGCGGGGTTGTTTGTGCGGACGCTGGAGAAGCTGCATGCCGTTGAGCTGGGTTATTCGCGGGACAACATTCTGCTGTTTTCGGTGAATGCACGGCAGGCGGGGCATCGGGATCCGGAGATCAGCACCTTTTACTCGGACCTGCGGAAGCGGTTTGCGGGGATTCCGGGCGTGCAGAGTGCTTCGCTATCGCAATCATCGATTATGAACTCGGGGCGTGCAGGCGGGCCTTACAGGGGGGCGATGCAAGTGGGGGCGACGGCGATTGAAGGCGCGCGGGTGTTGTCGGCGGGGCCACTTTTTCTTTCGACGATGCAGATTCCGATACTTACCGGGCGGGAGATTGATGAGCGCGATCAGGCGGGGTCGACGCCGGTGGCGGTGGTGAGTGAGCGGCTCGCGCGGACCTACTTCGGGAGTGATAGTCCGGTGGGGCGGCGGATTCGGTTCGTGGGGGAGAAGCGGGATTTTGAGATTGTCGGGGTGTCGGCGAATCTGCGGAATGGCGGGTTGAAGGAGGATGGCTCGATGACGGTGTTTGTGCCGGTGAGCCAGTTTTCCCAGGAGGGGGTGACGTTCGCACTGCGCACGTCGGGTGAGCCGCTGCGGTATGTGAATTTTGTGCGGGAGATTGTGCGGGAGGCCGATGCGGCGTTGCCGGTGGGCAATGTGATGACGCAGGCGGCGGAGATCGACCGGTCGATCAGCCGGGAGATCATGTTTGCGAAGTTGTGTACGGGGTTTGCGGTGCTGGCGCTGTTGACGGCGTGTGTGGGACTGTACGGGACAATGTCGTATGGGGTGGCGCGGCAGGTGGGGGAGATTGGGATCCGGATGGCGTTGGGCGCGCCGCGGGGGGCGGTGGTGTGGATGGTATTGCGGCGTGTGCTGGTGCTGGTTGGGGCGGGGCTGGCGATTAGCGTTCCGGCGGCATTAGGGGCTTCCCGGTTGTTGAAGTCGCTGCTGTTCGGGACGCAGCCGAATGATCCTGGGGTTTTGGCGTTGGCGGGATTCGTGCTGGTTTGCGCGGCGGTTTCGGCGGGGTGGGGGCCGGCATGGAGGGCGTCGCGAATCGATCCGCATGTGGCGTTACGGCGGGAGTAGGTTTACGCCCACTTTGTCTCAGCTGGTCTGAAACGTTGGACTGGGTGTTGTTGAAGTCGACGGCCACGATTGTGAACTCAGACGGGGTCTCACTGAGTACTATGTGGACAGTGTTGCTGTTCTTTAGATGGGCGGAACTGGAAACGCGATGACGGACCTAATTGGGCCGAATCTCGGTTGTCTCGATAATCGGCACCGGGAAACCGTGTGTGAGGGGCGGGAGTATCTTGGCATCACTTTTGTCCGATCTTTTCGCTTTTGGAGTTTCGATGGAGAGGTTTCTGGAAGAGTGCCATTGAGGTTCCCGAGGAACGCTCCTGTACCTCTTCTCCCATCGCTCGTAACAGAGTTGGTGGGATTTCAGAAGTCACAGACCATTCGTCGACGGTTCTTGATGGTGGAGCCAGGCGCACTGCGGATCCATGACGAAACCGATCCGCAAGTTCGTTGATTTGAGCTTGCTGCCTGGTGGAACGAGTGTCGTGGTACCGGGAGGGTCCGGTGGTCGGCGAGACCGGAGTGACGAGGCTGTTGCTATTGGCGTTTTGACGTTGGTTTGTATTCGGAAAGGAATACATAATGTTACT
>CANIFK010000422.1 GCA_947466555.1 Acidobacteriota bacterium
ATGCCCTGGGAGTTCGCCAACCGCCAGATCCCGCGCATGCGCCCCGGCAAGGACGGCATGGCCAGCGAACGCGCCCGCGGCCTCGGCGGCAAGTCACTCACCTGGAACGCCGTCGCCTGGCGCCAGTCCCAGCGCGACTTTAAAGGCAAGTCCATCGATGGCGCCGGTGAAGATTGGCCCATCGACTACGCCGACCTCGCCCCCTGGTACGAGCGCATCGAACGCGAAGTTGGCGTCTGCGGCAACTACGACGGCCTGAAGGATCTCCCCGATGGCGTCTTCCTCCCGCCCGTCCCCTACAAGTGCTCCGACAAGCTGATAGATAAGGGCGCCCGTAAGCTCGGCTTGAAGACGATCCACGTCCGCAAAGCCACCCTCTCCCGCGCCAAGTTCGGCCGCCCCGCCTGCCACTACTGCGGCAACTGCATGGCCGGCTGCGACGTCGTCGCCAAGTACAACTCCTACGACGTCCACATGGTCCCGGCCCTCAAAACCGGCAAGCTCGAACTCATCCCCAACGCCGTCGTCCGCGAGGTCGTCGTCAACGCCGATAACAAGGTCACCGGCGTCAAATACCTCAACCGCGAAACCAAAGCCGAAGGCGAAGTGCAAGGCAAAGCGGTGGTCATCAGCTGCGCCTGCGCCCAGTCCGTCGCGCTCATGCAGATGTCGAAATCGCGCCTCTATCCCGAAGGCCTCGCCAACTCCAGCGGCCACCTGGGCAAGCACTTCATCCCCCATTTCACCGGCGGCGTGGAGGCCTTCCTGCATGGCCTGAAAGGCACGCCGCTCAAGGACGACGAAGGCTTCCTCGACCACGCCTACCTCCCCAGCTTCATGCACGAACGCAAGCGCGACTACGCCCGCAGCTTCGGTGCCCAGTTCGGCTACCAGAACCGCCGCGGCGTCGGCTGGGCTCGCGAAATCCCCGGCATGGGCGCCGGCTACAAGCAGGCCGTCAAGGCCAACTACCCGTCCTTCGTCGTCTTCAGCCCCTACGGCGAGATGATCCCGAATCCCAAGTCCTTCCTCGATCTCGACTACGAAAAGAAGGACGAGTTCGGGCTGCCATCCGCTCGACGAAACCAGTTCTGGGGCCCGAACGACATGAAGATCTTCGTCGACATGCAGCGCTGGGCGACCGAGATCCTCACCGCCGCCGGCGCCGATATCCTGCAGGTTTACAAGGAGCCGCGGCCCAACCACGAGCTCGGCGGCGCCCGCATGGGGGCCGATCCCAAAACCAGCGTCGTCAACGCCAACTG
Organism: Acidobacteriota bacterium; assembly: GCA_947466555.1. Classification (GTDB taxonomy): domain Bacteria; phylum Acidobacteriota; class Terriglobia; order Bryobacterales; family Bryobacteraceae. The sequence continues at coordinate 1,266 of CANIFK010000422.1, forward strand.
CCAGACCCACGACATCAAGAACCTCTTCGTGGTCGATGGCTCCGTCTTCCCCTCGGCGTCGGAGAAGAACCCGACGCACACCATCATGGCCTTGGCCGCGCGCCTCGCCGACCACATCGCCGACCGCGGCAAAAAGGGAGAACTATGAGCAGCGAACGCCGCACTTCACTGAAAATCATCGGCACCATCGGCGCGACGTGCGCCTTCCCGTTCGCGGCCGATGAGCTCTACGCCCAGCAGGAGCACACGCACACCGAAGGCGTCACCGCCCAGCTCCCGGAGCCGAAGTACTTCTCAAAGGACGACTTCGCCCTGATCGCCAAAGTGGCCGAGCTGATCATCCCGACGACCGATACACCGGGCGCCATCACCGCTGGCGTGCCGGCCTACATCGACTTCGTCGTCAGCCGCAGCGAGCCGCAGAAGAAGCTCTTCACCGTCGGCCTGGCGTGGCTCAAGAAGCACGACCTGAAGGCGCTCGAACCGCTCTGCGCCGCCGTCGACAAGGGGCAACTGAAAACCCCCGAGCAGCGCTGGTTCAAAGCCATGAAGTCCCTAACTGCGGACGGCTACTGGACGTCCAAGGTTGGCATGGCCCAAACACTCGGCTACAAGGGAGCCTCCATGCTCGCCGAATACCCCGAGTGCCGGGAACACTAAAGCGCGTCCACGCAGCTCAATCGCTCCGCCACCGTCAGGGATGCTTCCACCGAATTCAGGTGGATCACATCGTTCTCTCCGGTGTACGCCAGGATCTCCCAGCTTCCGTCCGCCAGCCGCCGGTAACGCTCCACGATCAGGAACTCGCGAAGCGAATGCAGTTGACGGTACAGCCTTCGCCTATTCGGCTGGTCAAAGTTCCGGGTTGAAGGGGACAGGAGCTCGGCGATGACCTTCGGGTTGGTGATCGTATCCTTCCGGGCGTCCGTGTACTCCGGCTTCCCGCAAACCACGGTGACGTCGGGATCGCTGATGAAGCCCTGGTCCTTTCGGGGCCTTTCGCGGAGTGCCACTTATGTTGGCGCAGATCAATGCGTGGCGCGGCGACCATCTCGCCATGCCTAAAGGATCGCTGATTTTATCGCTGGCCAGGTGTCTTCGCCGGGGAGCACGACGCGGGAGAAACCGGGGCCGTCGGGGCGCCAGCGGGCTAGGAATCGCTCGCCGGAAAAGCCGTTGAACACGGTCACTCGGGGGACGCCGCAGGCGGCGGCGACGTGCTGGCCGGCGGAGTCGTAACCGACATACAGCCGGCTTCGTCCGATGGCGGCGGCGAAGGGGGCGAAGCTGCCGGACCATAGGATCAGTGCTCCGCGGCACTTGGCCTCGAGCGCGGCGGCGCGGTCGGCTTCGGCTGTGCCTGGGGCACCGGAGTCCAACAGTACGCTCAGGCCACGGTCCAGCAGGCCCTGGATCAGGTCCTGTTCGAAGGTGTCGGAGACTCGCTTGGCCGGGTTCTCGCCCACTCCAAAACTCACGGCCACATCGGCTCGCGGGACCCAGTCGGGGGCGGGTGGCTGGATCCACGGGCGGGCTTCGATGCCCCATATCGAACCGACGAACGAACCCGCCAACGATACCAGTGAGTCCGACGGCCCGCCCACCCCGCGGCTCTCGAAGAAGAGGGTTCGTTCCACTTCGGCCAAGGGCAGGAGGCCCAGTTGGGAGAGGCGCGAATCGGGGTCGATCACCAACGTGCCGGGGTCGGATAACAACGGCGCCAACTCCATGCCGGCGCGCAGACGGTCGGCTAGGGCCGCTCCGCGGCCGTAGCGGACTTCGAGCAGCGACAGCCGCTCATTGCCGGAGAAGAGCTCGAAGTTCTTGGGTGGGCCAGCGAATACGATCTCCGCCTTGGGCCAGCGATTCATGGCTCCGGCCAGGAAGGTGGAGGTGATGGCCACATCGGCGCCCAGCGTCACGCGGGAGAGAACCACGACGCGCGATGGCTCAAACGACGGGCGGGAGGCGCGCAGGGCTTCGTAGCGCTCCGTCAGGAACGCTGCGGAGAACGACGGCATGGCTCGCTCCATGAGCCGGGAGAAGACGTCGACGTAGGCGGGAATGAGTGCCGGGTCGAAGGCGTCCGAGAGCGGCTCGATTACGCCGCTGAATAGCTCCGCCGCGGGCAGGGAAGCCAGCGCGTCGATCGACTCGACGCGGCCTCCCGCCCGCAGCAGGGCCAGAACCTCAGCCGAGGTATTTGCCAACGATCAGCTCCAGCTTCGCCTTGGTCGCCGCCGGGACGGTGGACCGGTCGGTCAGAATCGCGTGGGCCAGCGCGGAGCCGCATTTGCAGTTCCGGGTCTCCGGCGCCGCGGCCACGGCTTCGGCCACCAGGCGCGCCGCGTTATCGGCGTTGGTGTGCAGCACGTGGATGATCTGCTCTACGGTGACGGCGTCGTGATCGGGATGCCAGCAGTCGTAATCGGTGACCATGGCGACGGTGGTGTAGCAGATCTCCGCTTCGCGGGCGAGCTTGGCTTCCTGCAGGTTCGTCATGCCGATGACGTCCATGCCCCAGGAGCGGTAGACGTTGCTTTCGGCGACGGTGGAGAAGGCCGGGCCTTCCATGCAGAGATACGTTCCGCCGAGCTTGGCGGTGATCCCGGCGGCGTCGGCCGCCTGCTTCACCAGCGGACCCATTTCCGAACAGACCGGGTGGGCCATGGAGACGTGCGCGACGAGCCCTTCGCCGAAGAAGGTCGACACGCGGCCGGCGGTGCGATCGAAGAACTGATCGGCCACCACGAAATCGGTGGGCTTGTGTTCTTCCTTCAAGGAGCCGACGGCGCTGAGCGAGATGATCCGCTCCACACCCAGCATCTTCATGCCGTAGATGTTGGCGCGGAAGTTCAGTTCGCTGGGCGAGATGCGGTGGCCGCGGCTATGGCGGGGCAGGAAGGCCACGTCCTTACCGGCCAGCTTGCCGACGATGTAGGCGTCGGAAGGATCGCCAAACGGCGTCTGTAGCCGGACCTCGCTTTTCTCAGTAAAGCCCGGCATGTTGTACAGGCCGCTGCCGCCAATAATTCCGATTTTTGCGTTAGGGGTGCTCATGGGCAATCAGTTCCAGCAACACGCCGCCCGCCGAGGCCGGATGTACAAACACATACCGGTGGCCGCCTGCGCCGATGCGCGGTTCGCTCAACAGCCGTGCGCCAGAATCCTTCAGTGTAGCAATGGTACCCGCGAAGTCCGGCACGCGCAGCGCCATATGGTGAATTCCGGTGCCGCGTTTGGCGATGAATTTGGCGATGGTCGATTCCGGAGTCATGGCTTCCAACAGTTCGATGCGCGATTCGCCGGCGTCTAGCATGGCTACGTGGACGCCTTCGTGGGCTACGGTTTCGCGATGCACGACCCGCATGCCGAGGCCGCCCACGTAGAAGCGGAGCGACTCTTCGATGCTCTCGACGGCGATGCCCAGATGGTCCACCGCAAACCCGGCCAGCGCGGCCGGGCGTTCGCGGCGGGAGACGGAGCGGATCAGCGCCAGGGCTTCGGCGGCGCCGGCGCCGTCTTTCGCCACCATGCGGGCAACGGGCAGGCCGGTTCCTTCGTGGAGTTCGCGTTCGGCACGGTCGGCGCCGGGGAGGTCGGCTTTGTTCAGGATTAATACGTCGGCGGCTTCGAGGAGCCCGGCTTTTTCGGCTTGCACCGAATCGCCGCCGGCGGGGGTGACGACGACGACGGTGACGTCGGCCAATGACGCCACGTCCATTTCTTCCTGGCCGACGCCGACGGTTTCGACGAGCACAACCGGGTAGCTATGGGCGGCCAGCAGGGACAGGACATCCCGCATGCGCGGGGCCAAGCCCCCGCCGTGGCCGCGGCTGGCCATGGAGCGGAAGAAGACGTTGGGTCCTGCGTTGGTCATGCGGACGCGATCGCCGAGGAGGGCGCCGCCGGTGAAGGGGGAGGAGGGGTCGACGGCGAGGACGGCGACGGGTCCTTCGATCACTCCCAGGAAGGCGTCGATGACGGTGGATTTGCCGGCTCCCGGCGGGCCGGTAATGCCGATGACCAAAGCCGGCCGAGCCGCGGCTGGCGACGCGCCGCCCCGCTCCAGGGCGGAGATGGCCCGCGCAAGATCCCGGCTCATTGCG
>CANIFK010000423.1 GCA_947466555.1 Acidobacteriota bacterium
ATCGTCACCGGTGCCTCCCGCGGTCTCGGCCAGTACTTCGGCCGCGCCCTCGCCAAGTCCGGTGCCGATCTCGTCATCACCAGCCGCCGCAAAGACGACTGCGCTGAATTCGTCAAAGAGATCGAAGCCCTAGGTCGCAAGGCCATCCCCGTTGAACTCGACGTGCGCAACTACGACAGCATCGTCCAGTTCGCCGAGGACGCCGAAGCCGCCTTCGGCAAGATCGATATCCTCGTCAACAACGCCGGCTGCAACGTGCGCAAGCCCGCCGTCGACATCAGCTGGGACGAGTACAACCTCGTGCTCGAAACCAATCTGCGCGGCACCTTCTTCGTCGCCCAGCAGATCGCGAAGAAGATGATCCCCCGTGAATACGGGCGAATCGTCAACATCGGCTCCGTCACCAGCGTCTTCGGCTACGCCGGCATCGCGCCGTATTGCGCCAGCCGCGGCGGCGTCAAACAGCTCACCATGGCCTTGGCCGACGAGTGGGGCCGCTTCGGCATCACCGTCAATTGCCTGGCGCCCGGTTGGTTCCGCACTGAACAGAACAAGGTCCTCTACGACAACCAGGAATGGCTCGAGTACCTGAAGGATCGCATCCCGGTAAAGCGCCCCGGCCAGCCGAACGATCTCGATGGAGCCGTGGTCTTCCTCGCTTCCGAAGAGAGCCGTTACGTCTCCGGCCAGACGCTGCTGGTCGACGGTGGCATCTCCACCGGCGCCACCCGCGCCTCCGTGTCCCCTAAGTAGCCAATTGCGAAAGATGGTTCCGGTCATGGCCGGCCATCGTTTCCACCAGAGTGCGGAACGTCATCGCTCCGCGCTCTGGATGGCTCAAACTCTTCGCAAACATGCCCTCCGGCTGGGCCGCGATGAACTGCACATTCCACGTGCGAACCGCCGAGAAAACCGCCAGCGCCGTCTCTACATCGGCCGCTGAATAGCCGCGCGCCCAGGCGTCCTGGTCGAACGGCTGAATCACGTGGTTGTCTTCCGCTACCGCCTGGCGCAGGCGCATCGCGAAGACAATCTCCGTATCCGCCAGATGCGCCAGAATCTGCCGCGCCGTCCAGGCGCCCTCCGCCCTCGGAGTGTCCGCCGTGCCGGCCGCACCGTGGCTCGCCATCGCCTCCCGGAGCGTTTGCGGCGTCTCCCGAATAACAGCCAACGGGTCCACGCCTTCTATCCACTGTGAATAGGGGTTCATATACGTTTCATTATGCATTTGGCAGAATGGAAGTTGCCCTCCGTGATCCGCGTTCTTTTCTTCCTCGTCTCCATCGCTGCCCCCGCGCAGACCGTCTATCTCTTCTCCCTCGACGGCCTCGGTCACCAGCTGCTGACGAAATCCCCCGTCACCGCACCCTTGAAAACCCTCCGCCGCCTCGCCGCCCGCGGTGCCATCGCCGACGGCATCCAGCCCGCCTTCCCCAGCGCCACCGGCAACTCCCACGCCGCTCTCTGGACCGGCGCGTACGGCGATGTTTCGAACATCACTTCGAACAGCCAGCCCTATCTCCCCCGCGCCGCCCACACGTTCCTCGAACGCAACAACGGCTACCGGTCCGATCAACTCGCCGCCGAACCGCTCTGGGTCGCCGCCGCGCGCCAGGGCCTGAAATCGGTCGCCTACCAGGCCCCGCAGGTCTTCCCCTTCCGTCCCTTCACCACCCACGCCAACGCCACGTTAATCAATGGCTACCAGTCGCGCCAGATCGCCGGCCACACCATCCTCCGCCGCAAGGACCTGGTCTTCGATTCCCCCACCGCCTTCCACTTCAAGCACGGCCCGCTCACGCTCCACGGCACGCTCACGGCCTCCGGCGTCACCATCGAAAGCACGGTCGTCCGCCCCACGCCCGTCGAGACAAAACCGCCGTTACAGCGTCCCCTCGCCCGCCACTTCAGTGATGGCCTTTTTCTCGCGGACCCCGTCCCCGCCGTCGTCTATTTCCGCCTCTTCGAATTCACCGCGACCGACCTGCTCCTCTACGTCTCCCCCATCCAGGAACTCGCCATCAGCCAGGGCGAAGCAACGGCAATGCTGCGCGAAGCCGGCGGCTTCATCGGCAACACCCACTTCGGGCCAAAGCTCAGCACGGACCAATCGCTCGAAGTCATGGAACTGCTCACTCGCCAAAACGCACGCCAAACGCTCTGGCTCGCCGAACATCTCCGCCCCGCCCTCTTCATCGGCTACATCCCCATCTGTGACGAACTCGGCCATCAGTTCCTCGGCCGCCACGAACAGGGCGATGCCGACGCCACCCGCGCCATGCTCTGGGGCTTCACCATCGCAGAACGCTGGCTTCAACAGGTCACGCCGCTCGTGACGAAGAAGGACCACCTCGTCATCACCGCCGATCACGGCATGGCGCCCATCTCCAAACTGGTGAATGTCAACGAAGCCCTCCGCCGCGCCGGCCTCGGCAAAGCCGCCACCCACGTCTACAACTCAGTCCTCATCAACACCACGGACTGGAAAGGCGGCAACGTACAGAATCGCGACGCCGTCCGTGCCCTTGTCCGCAAGACGCTGGAAGAAACCGGCGTCTTCACCGCCTTCTACACCCCCGAAGAACACGGCAAAAACTACGGCATCGGCGGCCCCGCCGGCAGCGATCTCTACTTCGATCTCAAGCCCGGCTACAGCGTCCGCGATACGGTCGGCGAACTCTTCCCGCCGCTCGATAAACCCATCGGCTCCCACGGATTCGTGCCCGACCGGCCCGACATGCTGGCAACTCTCATCGTCGCCGGCCCCAGCATCGGCAAGGCCACAAAGTGGCCCCGCCTGAAGTCGATCGACGTCGCTCCACTCGCCGCGAAGCTGCTCGGCATCGAGCCCCCGAAACAAGCCCGCGGCCGCAGCCCTCTCTAAAATTCCAACCGCAGCCCCACCTGGTGCACGCGCGCTCCCTTGGCCGTGTTAATCGTCCCGCCGCCCCGCACGTCCACCTGCGTCAACGGCAGATTGAAGTTCGCCCGGTTCGACAAATTGAACGTCTCCCACCGGAACTGAAACGCCGTGTGTTCGGTCACCGCGAACCGTCGCGACAGGCTCATGTCGAACGTGAAAAACCCCGGCCCGTCCACCACGTTCCGCCCCGAACTCCCAAAGCGAAACGAACCACGCGGCACCAGCGGAAACGCGTTCCGGTCGAACCACGCATCGACGCCCGGCGTATCCAGTCGCCCACTCGCGATCCGGTCCGGACGCACCGCTTCTCCCAGATCAATCGACACATTCGCCACCTTCGGCGTGAACGGCGCACCCGTGTAAGCCCGCGTCGTCCCGGCCAGTTGCCACTTTCGCAGGAAAATATTCCGCGCCACATCCGGCTCCCAGATAAACGCGCCCACCATCGAATGGCCGATGTCGAAATCGGAGCGTCCCCGCTCCCCGTGCAGGTTACGCGAATCCTGCGCCGACGGGAACCCGGCCGCGATCGTCCCACCGGTGTTCGAACTCTCGTCAATCGCCTTGGAATACGTATACGCCGCCCGCACAAACAGCTTCTTGCTGAACCGCCGCTTCACCGTCACCGCGCCGGAATTGTAGATCGAATTCGACCCGTTGATGATGTAGTTAATCGTCTGGAATTGCGGGAACGGCCGCGGGAACGTGCCATCCGGCAGCCGCAACGCCAACTGCCGGTTCGGCTGGTTCAGGTCGAACCGCCGAGGCAGATTCGTTCCCTTCGAACCCGCAAACGCCACCTCCAGCACGGAGCCTTTTCCAATCTCCCGCTCCGTCGTCAGGTTCCAGCTCTGCAGATACTGGCTCGGCTGATTCACATCCTGACCGGTCGTCGACGTCACCCCGCCCACCCGGCGCTTGGCCTCCGGAAAGGCATTCGAAACAGTCAACAGCAACGGATTCGTCGACGTCGCCGAATACGTCTCATTGATCGAGAACGGATAGGTATCGCTGTTCTCGTCCAGCCGGTACAGCGAACTGGTCCCGAAGAAAATCCCATACCCGCCGCGTACGACAAACTTCGTCCCGCCACGCGGCCGCCACGCAAACCCAAACCGAGGCCCGAAATCGTTCCGGTCCGGATTCACCAGCGTGTCCGGCAGCCCTGCCGCCGACGCCATCATCACATTCTGCGCCACGCCCGTCGCGTTAATCCGCGCATCGAAATCCGGAATAATGCCTTTCCCCGCGATCACAATTTTACCCAGGCTCGGCACAAAGCTCGACCACGCCCCGAACTTCTCCCGAGGCGGCAACATCAGGTCGTATCGAACGCCAATGTTCAACGTCAGCGTCGACGTAACTTTGTAGTCGTCCTGCACGAACGCCGAGTAGTTCGAAACCAAATGATACGGCCCGGCCGCGTCCAACTGCCGCCGTGACGACTGCGCATAGCCCATCAGGAAATCCGCAAAAGGTTCCTGCGTGAACCGCCCCAAAAACGTCATCCTCCCCCGTGTATCGCCAAACCCGCGCGAAAAATACTGGTAGCGCAAAAAGTCGCCGCCCGTCTTGATCGTGTGCTTGCCCTTGATCCACGTGAAGTTCCCGCTGTACTGATAGTTGTTGTAGCTCCAGATCTTCGGCAGGTCGTAGGCGTGGCCCAGAATCACATACCCGGTCACTTCCATCTGCGGCAGCCCCAGCGCCACCGGGTTCTTCAACCCGCCCGTGAACCCCACCTCGCTCGCCCAATCCCGCCCCGTAATCGGCCAGCCCTGATTGTTCGTCCGGCGCGAAAAGCTCGCATTCGCCTCCACGATCATCGACGGCGAAATCGTCCGCGTGTACCGCAAGCCGCTCAACAATTCAAACGGCGAATTCGTGGAGCCGAAAACCGGAATGAACGACCGCGTGAACGGATCAAACGACTCCGTCTTCCGCCACAACGTCCGCGCGCTGAACTGGTCACGCACACTGAACGCGTGGTCGATCTTCATGCTGTAGTTGTCCCAGTTGCTATTGGCGTTGCTCTGCACCAGATAGTTCAGCGCATTCGAATTCATGTTGGCCTTCGGATAGTAGGCCGCCATCTTCAACGCCACCGGGTCGAACCGCGACGATGGGATCTGCTTGCCCGGAAACGGCGTGTTCCGGTTCAGCGGATCGGTGATCGCCAGCGGCTTCCCCGTCGCATCCACAGCCGCCGAAAAGTCGCCGCCAATCATCCCATTCGCCGGCACCAGCCCACGCCGTGTCGCGCCCGAAATCTGCCGCAACGACTCCCAGCTCGTCAGGAAAAACGTCTTGTTCCGCCCGTCGTAAATCTTCGGAATTACCACCGGCCCCGACGCCGTCGCACCAAACTGGTGCCGCCGTAACTTCGACTTGTCCACGTCAAAAAAGTTCCGCGCATCGAAAACATCATTCCGCATGAACTCATAC
>CANIFK010000424.1 GCA_947466555.1 Acidobacteriota bacterium
CGGCGGCGGTGATTGTGCAGAAGACCTGGCGCCGGTCCGTTTCGCAGCGGGCGCGCTTGACCAGTTCCTTGGCTTCCAATTTGTCGATCAGCCGCGTGATGCCAGGGTTCTTCTCCAGCAAGCGGGCGGCAATTTCCAAAGTGGGAAGACCCTTGTCTCCGGCGCCGCGAAGGATGCGCAGTACGTTGTACTGTTCGATCGAAACGCCGTAAGGCGTAACGAGCGATTCGAACGTACGGCGGCCAACATCGGCGGTGCGCACCAGAGCGATTCCGGCGGCGTGCGAGCGATCGTGAAACGGCTTGGTTTGCTGGATCTCTTCTCGCAACCGGCGGACGGAGGGGCGTTCCATGTCTTTACTCTACACGTGAATAGATGACACGTCAACTAATTGCGATGTAGCTATTTTTCACACATCGATGGCGGCGGTGGAGCGGACGCGCTGGCGCAGGACAAACTTCTGGATCTTGCCTGTGGAGGTGCGCGGAACGGGGCCGAAGACCACGCGTTTCGGGCACTTGAAGTGGGCCATGTGTTCTCGGCAATGGAGGATCAACTCTTCCTCGGTCACGCTGGCGCCGTCCTTCAGTTCCACAAATGCCACGGGCGTTTCGCCCCATTTTTCATCGGGCTGGGCGACGACGGCACAGGCCATGACCTTCCCATGCCGGTGGATGGTGTCCTCAACTTCGAGCGATGATATGTTCTCGCCACCGGAGATGATGATGTCCTTGGAGCGGTCCTTGATCTTGATGTAGCCATCGGCGTGCAGCACGGCGAGATCGCCCGTGTGGAACCATCCGCCGGCAAAAGCGGCCTCGGTGGCCTTGGGGTTTTTCAGGTACCCCTTCATCGTCATGTTGCCGCGGTACATCACTTCGCCGATCGTTTCGCCGTCGGCGGGGACTTCCTTCATCGTCTCCGGATCGATGACGGTCATGCCCTCCTGCAGCTGAAACCGCACACCCTGGCGGCCGTTCAGGCGTGCCCGTTCGTGGAGTTCCAGCTCGTCCCATTCGGGCTTTTTCGCGCAGATGGTGGCGGGGCCGTAGGTTTCCGTGAGGCCGTAGATGTGGGTGAGCCGGAAGCCGCGGCGCTCGGTGGCTTCGATGACGGAGGCGGGCGGCGCAGCACCACCGGTGAAGCAATGCACGGTATGATCGATGCCCTCGTACAGCTCGTCCGGCGCGTTGACGAGGAAGCTGTAGACGATGGGCGCGCCGCCGAAATGGGTGACGCGGTGTTCCCGAATCAGGCGCAGCATGACGGCCGGATCGACTTTGCGCAAATAGATATTCGTTCCGGCCTTGGCGGCGACGGACCAGCCGTGACACCAGCCGTTGCAGTGGAACATCGGCACGCTCCACAGGTAAACGGGGAAGGACGGCATGTCCCACGCCACGATGTCGCCGAGGGCCGATAAATAGGCGCCGCGGTGATGGGTAACGACTCCTTTCGGGTCGCCCGTGGTGCCGCTGGTGTAGGAGAGCGCGATCGAGTCCCACTCGTCGGGCGGCGCGGCCCAAGGGAAGGATGGATCGCCGGTTCTCAGAAGGTCTTCGTACTCGATGGAGCCGAGCCGCTCGCCGGGGCCGTCGTACTCGCTGTCGTCCACGTCGATGACGACTGGGTTCGTTCCACAACGCGCCAGCGCATCGCGCATGACGTCGGAATACATCCGATCGGTGATGAGGATCTTCGCGTCGCCGTGGCGGAGCATGAAGGCGATCGCGTCGGCGTCCAGGCGCGTGTTGAGCGTGTTGATCACGCCCCCGGCCATGGGGATGCCGAAGTGCGCTTCATACATTTCCGGCGTGTTGGCGAGCATGACGGCGACGGTGGTGTTGCGCGTGACGCCGAGCTTCGCGAGGGCGGAGGCGAGCCGGCGGCAGCGCGCATACGTCTCGCGCCAGGTGAAGGTGCGTGCGCCGTGGATGCCGGAGAGGCGATCGGGATAGACTTCGGCGGCCCAGGTCAGGAAGCTCGTCGGCGTGAGCGCGGCGTAGTTGGCGGGGTTGCGGTCGAGACCGGTATCGTAGGGCATTAGCGTTTCTTGAGGTTGGCGGCGTCGAGCACCCAGCGGCGGAAAATCTGGTAGCCGCGGTCTTCCGGGTTGAAGCGGCGGCCGCCCTGGTGGCCGTCCTCCTTGCCAGTCTGCACGTTGAGCGGTTTGCGCAGGAGCTTGGAGTTTTCCACGTCGGCGTCGTTGACTCGTTCGAGCAGGATCTTGTAGTTCGCCCAAAGATCGGCGGCCTTCAGGTAGCCGCGGCCGTCGGCTGGTTTGAACTCCATCGAGGGCACGCGGCCGGCCAGACCGTGGCAGGTCATGCAGGCGAACTCGTCGTCACGGTTGGGGCGGAGAAGTTCAGGCGTCACCCAGTCGCGGAAGTACTCGAAATTCTTGCGCCATTCGGGAGTGAGCGCTTTCGCATCGGGCACATCGTCTTCGTAGAGATCGGGTTGGATGGGTTGCAGCGCGGCCTTCACGATGGGGTGTGTGCGGACGATGGTGTTTGACGCGGCCAGGCTGATGGCGCCGCCGCGCAGACGTCCGTCCACCTTGCGCGTCAACTGCGCGGCAACCAGCGAGGCGGCGCGGTCGCGGGCCTGTTTGTGCGGGTCGGCAGCGGGCGCCGCACCGCGAACTTCGGGAATCGGCGTCTGCCAGCTAAGCAGCCAGCGGGCGCTATCGAGCCATAGGATCTCCTCCATCGGCGTCTTGTAGCTGGCCGGCATGCGCTTCACCAGCGCTTCGATTTGCAGATCGGGGTTGGAATGGATGACGCGGCCCATGCTGCGTGCCAGGAACCAGTCGGCGGAGTCCTTATCCATCTGCAGCAGCGCGCGCGTGTTTTCGGGCAGTTTTCCGCGCTCTTCGGCGAATTCGGGCAGCAGAAGTTTGTAGAAGATGTTCTGCTGCTCGTCGGTCTTCGGCATGTTCCAGCGGGCGCGGGAGAAGAGCTTCAAAATGGGGTTGACCAACTCCGCGCGCCGCTCCGGTTCGTTCGCGCCGCGGGTGACCTGTTCCATGAGCGGCTCGACGAACTCCTGCGCGGCGTTCAGCGTGATGACGCGCGGATCGGCGAGCGACGTGGCGGCCAGCGTGCGGAACTCCTGCGGGCCGGTGGTGGAGTAGTCCAGCAGCTTTTTCTGCAGCGGCTCGTAGGTGATGTTGGCTGCCGATTCGAGAGCGAGTTTCAACCAATCCTTCGGCGACTCGGGCGTAAGCCCGTTCCAATATGCGTACACCGCCTTGCCGAGCGCGTCGCTCGATTTGGGCGTGACGTAGCCCATCTGGCCCGGACCGCCATCACCGCCGGCCTGATTGTAGAAGGTCGCGGCGATATTGACGACGCGGTTGACCAGCGTCGGATTCGGCCGGTCGAGCCGTTTGCTCAACTCCTCAAACAGCTTCGTCAATTCCGGATACTGATGCTCCTTGCTGCCATTGGCGCGCTGGCCATTGGCGATGAACAGCGCCTCCGTTTGATAGCGCTTGGCGTTTTCCGCCAGCGCCGATGGCTCCGGCCGTTCCAGCATCGTGAGGAACGTATCGTTCAAATCCATGCGCACCGGCGGATTCCAAATCCACCAGTTCCAGGCGGCGCGGGAGGCCCAGGAGCGGACGGCCGGGTGCGGATCGTCGATCATCATTTTGCGGAAAGCGGCGGTCAAGCGCGGCCAGCCCACGGCGGAGTGCGGCATCACGGCGTCGGCCCGCATGACCAGCGCGCCGGCGGCCCATTCGCGCGTCAGGTCATCGGCGGTGGCCAGGGCAGGGAAGAGGTGGTCCCACCCTTTGTCATCGAGCAGCGTCTGGCGCATGCCCCAGCGGGCGGTCTCGCGGACCATCTTTACGGGGTCGCCGAGGCCAGCGATCTGCTGCGGAACGGCGCGTTCATCGTGCATGGCGCCCAAGGCGATGTAGGCCCAATAGCGCACCTGCGGGCTTACATGTTTCGCGCCCGCCATGGCGATATCGACGAACTGTTTGTCGTCCTGCTGGGCAAGCGCGCGAAGCCTCCCAATCGTATCCGCCAGCGATTCGCCGGGGCGCTCGGTGAAGTCGGCGCGGGTGGGCTTGGCATCGTTGACCGGATAGAGCCGCGCCAGCGCCTGCAGCGTGTAGGCGGTGGTGACGAAGCCCGTCAACGCATGCTCATTCCAGCGGCCGAAGGGGTCCTGCTTTTTGAGCAGCGCCTGGACGGCTTTCGAAACTTGCGGGTCGTCCTTCGACGCGCCCATCGCGTGCAGCGCCATAATCGCCAGCGCCGTAGGTGCGGGGTCCTGATCCTTGTCATCAATCTTCGGCGACCACTGGCCATTGCTCTGCGCGCCCGGATCGAACTGCCACATGCCATTGGGGCGCTGCGTTTGGCGCAGGCGCTGCTCGTCCTGTTTGAGCTGGGCCTCGATCTGTTTCTGCCAGGCTTTCTCTTCATCGGAGTCGGCGGGCTTGGCGATGTAGACTTCCTTGAAGAAAAGAATCCGATTCGACATGTCATCCGAAAAACGCGGGCGCACTTTCATCGCCAGCCGCGCCTTTTCTTCGAGCGCATCGAGATACTTCGGATTCCGCGTATTGAGCCACGCGCGCTTCAAGATCTCACCCGCAAAGCGATACACCAGGGCCTGCCCGATATTGGACCCAGGCCCGGCGGCGTTGATACCGCTGGGATCACTCGATTGCAAAACGAAATTAGCCGCGCGAATCTGCTGCGTGGAGTGCAACCGGCGCGGCGGAACCAACGCTTCCAGCGTCGTGACGTTGAACCCGGCCACGCGCGTGCCGGCCGGCCCATCGCCCAAGTCAAGCGGAGCCAGCGACGTGTTATTCGCCGCCTCTGCCAGCTCATTCGTCGGTCGCATGGACTCATACGCCAGGTTCGCCAGGTGCCGGTAGTTGACGATGTTCTCAATCCGGTACCCATATTTCAACGGCCCCGACGGCCCCCACACGCCGGACTGCGTATGGCAGCTCATGCAGTGCGAACCGAGCAGCGACCCCGTGTCGCGAATGCGCCGATCAACGGCCGCGCCGCGCGGGCGGTTCATCAGCCACGCGTCCACCTGGCCCAGATGGTCGTACATCGCCTGGCGAATCGCGGTGGGCACGTCCGCGTACGGCGCGGGTTTGCGAATGCGCAATTCCACCTCATAGCCCGGCGAGTTCGATTCCACCTTCAGGAAATACACCCCACCCGGCTGCAGCGTGCGCGTCATCGCCGTGCGGTGCCCTTCCAGCTGTTGATGCACGCGTTCGTTCGGATTGGCGCCCTCGCGGAACTCCTTGCCATCGGCCGTGTAGAACAGCAACTGCGCCACCACGAACGGATCGGGCAGCGCCAGATTCGCCGTGAA
>CANIFK010000425.1 GCA_947466555.1 Acidobacteriota bacterium
ACCGCCGCCACCCTCCCCACCCCTGCCCAGCCCCCCAACCCTCGAATCAAATTCGCCACACAAGAACCAGTTCCAAACCCGCGAACACTCCAGTTGCCCCGGCCGCTCAAACATCCCGACCAATCCCCCGCCGCAAAACTCCCCAGCCCTGCCCAGCACCCCAACCCTCGAATCAAATTCGCCGCACAAGAACCCCGCACCAAACCCGCGAACACTCCAGTTGCCCCGGACCCGAGTCGCCCGGGCACTCTCGACTCCCACCCCAACGTCAAAATCTAACGGCCAGCAGGCACCGCCCCCGATCGAGCCCCACCACATCGCCTTCCCAAAGTTAAGGCAAAATCGCCAACAACCGCACCGGCCCACCCGTCCCGTTCTCAATCTTCATCGGCGCCGCGATCAGCGTCGCCCCCTTCGCCGGCAGCCTGTCGATATAGGCGACATTCTCCAACCCGTACACATTCGCCTCGCTCAACACCTGGTGCGTCTCAAACCGGATCGAGGCCCCGTAATCCGTGCTCGCTGTGTCGATCCCAACACCCACCACCCCGCGCCCCACCAACACCTCCGCCGCGGCCGGCGAAATCCCCGGAAAATGCAGGTGCGTAATGTCCCCAGGCACATCCGACCCCAAATACGCCTTCCGGTCCGGCCAAAACTTCCCCCAACCCGTCTTAAACAGCACAATCGAACCCGCCCGGATCCGCCCATGCCGTTTTTCAAACGCCGCCACATCCTCCGGCGTCGCCCGATAATCCCGATCCCGCCCCGCCGCAGCCGAAATATCAATCACCAACACAGGCCCCACCAGCTTCGACGCCGGCACCGCATCCAACGTCAACTTCCCCTCCGCAAAGTGGATCGGGCTATCCATATGCGTCCCGCCATGTTCATCAGTGGAAAACCCACCCGCCGCATACCAAAACCCCAGCGGCGTCTTCTGCCACGAGTCCTTCCGGTGCACGAAACCCTTCGCATTCGGCCAATACACCGTGTCTTTGTTGAACGGATACGTCAGGTCAACGACCTTCGCGGGGTCGATAACCTGTCCGGCGCACCCACCCACAACGCCCAAACAAACCAAAACGCGAGCAAAACCAAGCAAGTCAACCATGGGGATCGCCTACCAGCCTAGCACCGCAAAATCACCAGCCCTAACCGGTCACGTCCCCGCTGGAACGCGCCAATCCAAGCTCTAGCCGCCGATTCAAGTCGGACTGTGCAAACTCGGCCGCCACCCGGATCGCATTCCGGATCGCATTCGGATTCGACCGGCCATGGCAAATAATCGTGCAGCCCTTCACCCCAAGCAGCGGCGCCCCACCATACTCGGAATAATCCACCCGTTTCTTCATCTCGGTAAACGCGCTCCGCGCCAGCAGGTACCCAAGTTTCCCGCTCACCGACGCCTTCAGCGCATCGCTCATCAGATGTTTGCCGACCTCAACCAGACCCTCGCTCACCTTCAGCGCAACATTGCCCACAAACCCATCGCAAACAATCACATCGGCGTGTCCGGTAAATAGGTCGCGCCCCTCGACGTTGCCGATGAAATTGATCGGCAACTCTTTCAGCAACGGCGTCGCCGCCTTGGTCAGTTCGTTACCCTTGTGCTCTTCCTCGCCAATCGACAGCAGCCCCACCCGCGGATTTTCCGTATGGAAAATCAACTTCGAGTACAACTCCCCCATCAGCGCGAACTGAGCGAGCATCTTCCCGTCCACATCGACGTTCGCACCCACGTCGAGCATTACCGCAGGCTTGCCCTTCACCGTCGGAAACACCGACGCCAGCGCCGGCCGACCCACCCCGCGAACCATCCCGTTGACGGTCTTCGAAGTCGCCATCACCGCGCCCGTGTTGCCCGCCGACACGACGCCTTTGGCCACGCCATCATGCATTAACCGGCACGCCACGCGAATCGAGCTGTCTTTCTTCGTTCGCAACGCCTTGCCCGCGCTATCGTCCATCGTGACGACTTCGCTGGCATGGTGCAAACGGATTGGCAGCTTCTCCCACCCCGAGTGGTGCGCGTTCAATTCTGCGCGCAAAACGTCCTCCTGCCCGACGAGAATGACCTCGACAGGCAAGTGGCGTACGGCCCGGAGTGAGCCTTCAATTTCCGATTTCGGAGCGTGGTCACCACCCATCGCATCGACTGCGATGGTCACCAAGGGAGTTGGCACAGGGCCGGCTCCTCTTTACTGCTCAGCGACTTCGATAACGGCGCGGCCCTTGTAGAACCCGCAGGACGGGCAGGCGCGGTGCGGCATTTTCGGGGAGTGGCAGTTCGGGCACTCCGCCTGGCTCGGCTTGGCCAGATGATCGTGAGCCCGGCGCGTCGAGGTGCGGCGTTGGGAGTGGCGGCGTTTAGGATTCGGCATCGTAGTTCCTTGCTATCGAAAATTTTAGAGGTTCTTCAGGGCAGACCAACGTTCGTCGGTTTTCTGCTCCTGACACTGACAGGCCGTTTCATTCCGGTTCTGTCCACAGGCTGGGCAAATCCCCTTGCACTCAGCGCGACAAACCCGTTGTAACGGTAGCGCGAGCAACACCTGTTCTTGCAAAATGTCGTTCAACTCCAGCCCCGGACCGTCGTAGAATCCCACGTTGGCGTCGCTGGGCCCGATCGCAATTTCCGCCCCAGGTGCTGTCACCGGAGCCGGAACATAAATCAGGTCAAACTCTTCGTCAATATTTTGTACAAACGGCTCGGTACATCGGTCGCACTCCATGCGAAGCGAAACCTGCACTCGGCCCTGCACCCGAAGTTCCTCTGTTGAAGTGTGCAGTTCAGCGGTGCCAGAGGCAACCACCGGAGACTGCTGCTCAAACTCGGAATCAAACGGGATCACTCCAACAGCCAGAGACTGCTCAAAGCGGATCGGCTTTTGCTCCAACTCTCGGATTTCAAGGAACATACACACGACCACCACTTCGCAGGAGCGAACCTTTCTAGTATACGCTACCCTGCCCCTCAGAGGCAAAGTTCGCTACGGTTTCGCCGTGTATGGGATGTCTTTCATCCCATCGTCCAACCCTTCAATTCGCACAAACAGCTTCTTCGGGGGCTCCGGCCGCGCCACCGCCACCACCGGCGGCACCGGCGCGGGGACAACCTTCGCCACTCCCGTCATCGGCACGTTCGCCTCCACCTTTGCCCGAACAGCAACCACCGGCTCTGCTCTGACAGCTTCCGGTTTCACGTCCACCGGCAGAGCAAATGCCGCCAATAACGGACCAACCCGGGACGCCATCTTTCCGGCAACCAGTGGCGCCGACATCACCATGGCGTTCCCGTCCACCCCGCCCTTCAATTCCGATAGCCAGGAAGCAAGCACAAAAGGCTCTTTGCCATTCGCCGAGGCCTGCAGCTGTTTCAACGCCAATCCGGAGGTCGCTTCGTTCGTTGTCCACACCCACATGTGCACGCCCGGCTCCTTCGCCACCGAAACCCCCACATCGAAGCCTTCCAACTGCCCCGCGTCCACCTGATCGCTATTAGCAAACTGATCGAACGACTTCGGCCCGAAGCCCTGCGGGACCGAATCACAGCTCACCCAGACCGGATACTCCGCCGTCAGATCGCGCGCCCTGGCGAACAGCGGGTTTACCGACGCCAACGATTCCACTTGCGCTTTGCTCCGTTCGGCCGCCGCCTGAATCGCGGGCCGCGTCCCGATTAGAACCGTCGTGCCGCCACCGGGCCCGGTGAGCCACGCCAAGTGGGGATCCCCTGCCGTGGCCCCAGCCGGCGCTGCAATCTCCAGTCCCTTATACGGAACCATCTTCGCGCCTTCCTGCATCGCCATTCGCCGCAACTGAGCCAGCGAAAACGACCCGGACAGAATCAACACATCCGAGCGCTTGCCGCCCGAATCCACCACCGAAGACATCAACAACCGCTCCGCCTGATCGAGCAACGGCGCGCCCAAAGCCGCCGCGAACTGGGCGCGGATCTGCTTCCCATCGGCCGTCTCGGCCAACCGGCGGAAGTCCACCCCCGCCAGCACCTGCGCCTCCGGATGGGCAAATCGCCAAGCCATCGGCTCGGAAGCGCCAACGGTCGCCGCCTCCACCCCAGTCACCGAAAGGGCGATCAGAGCCACCAGTCCCCGAATTTTGCGAATCAGTCTTCTCAGCATGGGTTACTCCACAGCCAAAATCGCGCGATTACTCTCCACGCCACCTTGCCGGACCCGCAGTTCCACCGCGCCTACCGGCCAGTCCGCCGGGATCGTGAACCGGATCACCGTCACCCCGACCAGTCCGGGAGCCGCCCCGGCAAAATCGGGGGCATAGACCGCGTCACCAGCCAGGATCTCCGGCGCCGTCCGCAACGGATTCGGCGGATTGTCCGCCACCGGGAACCCATCGACCACCGGGCGCTGATAGCCCCCGAAGCCGGTTCCCATGAAAACAACCTGTTCCCCGCGCCGCGCCGGCTTGTCCGGCGCCGCCAGCGACCCGTCTGGCCGCTGCGCCGTCGCCACAAACTGATCGTTGATCTGCTGGCCGAACAGCCCCGGGGCATTCCGCACCACGGTGACCTTGCCCGCCAGCTCCGGCTGCGCGCCATTCCGAACGGCGAGCGAATACTCCCCATCGGCCAGATCCGACGGCAGGTATGCATTCACCTGTTCCGGTGACACAAACAGCAGCGGCAATAACCGCGTGCCGATCCGCGCCGTCACATTTCCCAGGGTTTGCGTCAGCGGCCCATCCCCTCCGGCCACATAATCGTTCGCCAGGCCCGTACCAAAGATCGAGATGATCGACCCCGGCGCCACCGCCTTTAGCGGCGTCTCACCGGCCGCGTTCCGGATTCCGGCGCTCGGAATGAACGGCACCTTGTCCAGTTGCGCACGAACCACGCGCGGCACTTGCATCGAAAGGAATCCACCGGCGCTCGTGCCAGCCAAATCGCCTTCCCAGCGCCGGAACTTGAAGCCTTCATTGGCAACCGCCGTCACCTGCACGTTCGAATCCGACGGATAGAACCCATCCGCCGAACCCGGCTCAACGCGGAACGTGGCACCTTCGGAAGGATCCGCCAGCGCGATCAGCCGATTAAACCCTCTATAGCGGAAGCTCAACTGGCGATCGGCGCCCGAGAAATTCAGCGACCGCGTCGCCGTCGCCGAATCGCTCCAGCCATCAAATTGCATCCGAGTGTCGATGCCCAGCGATACCGTCTCCGGCACCGACAGCATCACGGTCGTCCCACTCGGCCGGTCCAGCGTGCAAGGCAGCGTGCATACCGCGCCATCCACCTGCAACCGCGCTCCAGACGCGAGCGACCCCGAAACGACAACGCGCGGGTACAACTCGTAGTTCGCCACCCAGCGCACGCCCCCG
>CANIFK010000426.1 GCA_947466555.1 Acidobacteriota bacterium
CAATCGCCCAGATTCGCTCTCCTCCCGCAACTCCTCCAACGCGATCTGCAAATCGGCAGTGCTCTGGTAGCGTCGCGCGGGATTCTTCCTTAGACATCGATTGATGATCCGCTCCAACTCTAGCGGCGTCTCTTCGTTCGAGGCGCGCACCGGCTTAGGGTCTTCCCTCAGAATCAACGACAGCGTCGACATCTTTGTTTCGCCCGCGAACGCCCGCGTCCCCGTGCACATCTCATACAGCACGGACCCGAACGCAAAGATGTCGCTGCGCGAATCCACCGCTGTTCCCTCAGCCTGCTCAGGGCTCATGTACGCCACGGTGCCCAGAATCGTTCCTTCTTCAGTCGCCGGGTCCTTCGTCCGTGTTGTGTCGTTTGACTGCTGCGGGCCCTTCTCATCGAGCTTCGCAAGACCAAAGTCCAGCACCTTCACGACGCCCTTATCGGTCACCATCAAGTTTCCCGGCTTCAAGTCACGATGCGTAATTCCCGCCTCGTGCGCCGCCGTCAACGCCGCCGCGATCTGCGTCGCATACCGGAGCACCTCTGGGACCCGCAATCCCTTCCGCGGAATCACTTCGTCTAACGTGCGTCCCGGTACATACTCCATCACGATAAAATCGACGCCGTTATCCTCGGCAATCTCGTGGATAACCACGATGTTAGGGTGGTTCAGCGCGCTCGCTGCCCGCGCCTCCCGGTTAAACCGCTGCTTGCGCGTCGGGTCGGTTGTCTTACTCGGTGGCAGAACTTTCACCGCGACGATTCGGTCTAACTTCCGATCGCGAGCCTTGTAAACAACACCCATCCCACCCTCGCCGAGCTTCTCGAGGAGTTCGCAGTGTCCAAGTAACTGACCGGTCATTTTAGGTCTCTGGATTATCTCATAGCCCGCTTTGCCGGGTCGAAGGTACCCACGCCGGCAAAGTCTCCGCCTAAAACGCCAAATCCTAAACCGAACTCGACTTCGACGCCTACAGCCAACAAATCGACCACCAACCCCGCCCACTTCGAACAAGCCGCCCGCCAGCTAGCCAACCGCAAAAAGGACCGATAACAATCCCCCTGGCCTCAATGAGATGACGGCGGGAAGGAGAACTCGGCTTCCCACCCGCCATCCCTTCCAGCGACAATGACAACATGAGCGTTACCATCGAGGTCCAGATTCCCGACGACCTGATTCCGCTTCTAGAACAGAGAGCGCGCGGTGCCGGGTTGGATCGGCAGCAATATCTCCGCTCCATCGTCTCCCGCGATCTAACCGGCCCCTGTCGGCTTGATGACGTCCTCTGTGCGTTTCGCCACCAAGTCTCCGAGACTGGAATGTCCGATGCGGAACTATTCGACCTCTTCGACGCTGCTCGCAATGACGTCGAGACGAAGGCCGATCGCTGAGTCTGGGAATGAAGTCACAGCCCATTCGAGTGCGCGTCGTCTTCGATTGCATGATCTTTCTCCAAGGAGCGGCGCGGCGGGACAGTCCGGCGGGAGCATGCTTGGATTTGGCCGAGCAAGGGCACATCGAGTTGTGCGTCAGTTCCGAAATCATGGCCGAATTCGAGCGAAGTTTCCCGCACTCACAGACGACGTAGTTACCGCGTTTGCGGAAAGTATTGTGACGTTCGCAACGCTCTTTGACGGCGTGAAGCGGGAATTCGCCTTGGAACGGGATCCCAAAGACGAGATTTATCTCAATTTGGCGTGCCACGCCGGAGCGGCGTATCTTGTAAGTCGCGACAACGACTTACTCCATCTCACTGACTCTTCTGACAACGTTGGCCAAGCCCTTCGGGAACGGTATCCACACCTCCGTTTAGTCGAGCCCATTGTGTTCCTGCGAACCGTGCGCGACGATCGCCCAGTTCGGTCGTCTTCTGAATCTCTCTAAAGAAGCCTGGCTCCGCCTGAACCCGGCCATTCCCGCCATAGCCCTCCCACCGCGCCTCGGGGCATTGCGTTGGAACTCACTTCGAACGGACCACCGATTAGACCAAACAACTTGTCGAAACGAACGGCGCAAAACGACACGTTCGTCGCCGCGAATCATCTGCAGAAGATCCACGCCCAACGCAGCCGCGTGAGTTGCCCAAATGCCACCCGCACATGGTGTTCAGGAAGCACGCGAGCTTTCCGCCCATTCCGAGCATGCACATCGCGGACCACCAGCGACACATCCGTCCGCGCCTACGCATTCTCCATCATTACCCAATGAACCGTCGCCACCAGTTCCATGTCGTGCGGCGTTTCGTACCCTTCAATCAATTCGTTCACATCCTCTATTCGCCGCACCGTCGCTTCATCGTCCGCCACCCCCTGTCCCGTTTGCGCTCGCTGCCATTACGCGCTTGCCCACCCCAGAGTAAAGCGCCGGACGGATGCACCTACCCGCCCCGCGCAAAGTAAGTCGAATACACCTCCCCCCTCACCCGATAAAACGGCCGCAACCGCACCACCCCGCCCGCCGTCCGGCATTCAAATTCAGAATGCGTCCCCCGCAAATCCAAAAGCGCCGCCGAACTAGCCGCCAACTTCGAAGGCGCATCCACCGCCACCAGCATCACCGGCCCCCGCATCACCGCCACCGTATCCGGATTCCGGTCATCCACCGGCACCACCCGAGTCGTAAAAGGCAGCGTCAACTCAATCCGGTCCCCATTCCGCCACCGCCGCCGAATCGCAGCAAACCGCCCCGGCCGCGCCTCCACCCGCACCGCCTTCCCATTCACCAAAATCCGCGCCGGCCGCTCCAGCCACCCCGGTATCCGCAAATGCACCGCAAACTCCGCCGGCGCCGCCATCGCAACCCGCACCGAAATCTGCTCCGACTCCGGATACGCCGTCGTCTGCGTCAACGTAACTCCCCGCCAACGCACCTCGCTCCCCGCATACAAATTCAAATAGATCCCCGAATCATCGTGGAAATACAGATTCAGCGGATAGTCCGAGACCGACTGCACCAGCGTCCCCGCACAACACGGCCACTTCCGCTGGTAATACCGTTTCCGCGCCCCCGCCTGGTAATCCGCATAGTAAAAATACCCGCCATCATCATCCGGATCCGTCGCCCCCAAAATCGTGTTCAACAACACCCGTTCCAACCCATCGCCGTACCGCGCCTCCCCCGTAAACGACGTTAAATACCGCGCCAACTTCGCATGCGCATAGTAACAACACGGCGTCTCAAAGTGGTCCCGCGTGGACGTCAGCGCCCGCCCCAACCCGCCCGAGTGCGGCTGCACAAACATCTCCTGCGGCGCCCACGCCCCCGAAGCAAACTGCTGCGTCGTCTCCAAAAACTCCCAGGCATTCTGAACCGCACGCAGATACTTCTCATCCCCCAGCACCTCATACGCCTTCGCCGCCGAACTCAGCGCAATGATGTGGCTGTACCCATGCCGCCCGGGCAAAACGTTCTCCCCCCGCGCCAGCGGATCAAAGAACTCTTTGTCCAACAAATACAACTTCGCCAGCTCCAAATACCGCGCCTCCCCCGTCAGCTCGTAAGCGTGAAACAGGTTCTCCGGCAGAACATACGGCTCATCATAAGGCAGGTTCTTCACGCCCACGCGGTCAAACGTGTGATCCGGAATCCACCCGGTCGCCTGCGCCCCGCGAATCACCCGCGGCAACAACGCCCGCGCCTCCTCCACTCCCGCCAACCGCGCCGCATCAATCAACCCGATCTCGTACTTGTCCAGAATGTAGCAAGCCCACGTCTCCGCCTTCGGACTCGCAAACGGCACGCCATCCCGTTCCATGGTGGCCGCATACCCGCGCACCAGCCGCCCCGCCTTCGCCGCCGCCTCCGGCAATCCCGTGTGCGCATGAATCCGAGCCAACCCCGAGATGAACTGCCCAATCAAATGCCCCGGCACAAACCCATTGGCGTCGTACCATCCGCCCATGTCCCGCCCCGGCGCCGGCAACCCCGCACGCTGCCGGTAGACCTTCAGAATCCGGTCTTCATCCAGCCCCAGAAAATGCGCCTGCGTCCGGCGATACATCTCCCCAATCGGCCCATCCGTGAGTCGAACATCCCCATACGCAAACTCCCGCAACCTCCGCCGTGAAGGCGCCGCCGCCACCGCCACCCCCGCCGCCGCGCTACCCAGAAATTGCCGCCGTGTGACTGTCTCATGCATGGTCGTTACACCCTCTCCAAAATTTTCCCGCATTTTCCTGACCCCCTTTTTCCGCCAATCACGCCTCTGGTACCGCGAACAATCAGACCGGTGAAATGCACCGGCAAAACACACCTATCGGAGACCGTTTAAAAATGAAAACACTACTACAATGCGGGCTACTCTCGCTCTTCCTCGCCGCCACCTTACCGGCCGTCCCGCTCATCCAGACCTACGATTTCACCGGCACTTGCTCAGATTGCCCTGACTTCGGCTTCGGCACCCTCACCGCCTCCACGTCCAGCAACGTGGTCAGCTTCAGCTTCACCTACAACTCCGACTGGATCAGCTACACCATCCCCTCGGCGTCCATCTACGTCAACAGCGTCCTGTTCAGCGGCACGTCGTATACGTACAATCCCGCCCTCAGCCTCGGCATCTACGGCCAGGGAGCCTTCACCAGTTTTGGCGGCTCCGGCAACCCGAACGCGGCCGGCACCACCCAGGAGTTCATCGCTTTCCTGCGCCAACCCAACGGCAACTGGTTCACCGGCCCCAATAGCAACTCCGATTTCGGCACCAACGGCAACTTCGTCGCCCTCGATCCCGGCAACACCGCCGGCGTCCCGGAACCCGCCTCCATGGCCCTCGTCGGCGCCGGCACCGGCCTGCTGATCCTCCTCAAACGCCGCGGTACCAACGCCTAACCCCAACACGCAATTCCAGGGCTTGCCCCCCGAAGCCCGACGGGCGAAGGGGGGTCACCCAGGATTTGGCCCCCTTCAAAAACCCAACATTAAAATTCGCCAGTCACACAACTCGAAAATAATCTTTTCTCCCGCCAAATCACCCACTTCCAGCCAATCTCCCAACCCCAAAAGTTCGTTTTCACCCCCTCGCCTGCTACAAAGAAATCAGAAGGCCTCCAGCGCCCCCCACCGGGGACGCCAGAGGCCTTTCTCATTTCCAACCCAGAGAAAGGAGCGGCCAATGCCCACCCTCGATCAACGCACCGAACGTGCCCAACGCGCCCGTGCCAACGGCGCCAAGTCCAACGGCCCGAAAACGCCCGAAGGCATGCAGCGTTCCCAATCGGCCAGCTACAAACACGGCCTCTACGCCACCCGCGGCCACATGATGCCCGGCGAGTCCAACGACGAGTTCCTCGAAATCAAGGCCCAGCAGTACGCCTACTGGCAGCCCAACGGCTTCCAGGCCGAACTCCTCGTCAACCA
>CANIFK010000427.1 GCA_947466555.1 Acidobacteriota bacterium
TCGCCATAGTTCGCCTTGTAGTAGCTCAAGGTCTCCGGGACGCAGGGGGCGGCAAAGGCGTTCGCAGCGGACGCGAGTACAAACAAGCTAAGCAGAATAGACTTCGTATGGTTCATCTAGAATTCCTCACACTGGACTACCAAAACTCCGGCCCCATCGACACGGATTCGACTGAGTTGGATTTCCACAGTGTACAATGCTTTGGCTCAGTTTGAGCGTTGTTTGTCGTACTACACGGTCCTGGAACAAAGGGCCTACCAGTGAACCGGAATGAACTACAGCTCCAGTTTTTTCAAGTAGGCGATGCTTTGCTTCAGGCTGGCCATCGGGTCGCCCGGCGTCTGGTCCTGCTCCACGAAGAAGTGCTTGGTGCCGTTGGCTTCAGCGGTGCGTAGAATTTTCGGCAGTTCCAGGATGCCGGAGCCGGCTTCCTTGAAGGCTTCTTTCGGTACCTTTTCGTTGTAGCGGACGGTGATGTTGGCAGCCAGATCCTTCACGTGCATCAACGGGATACGGCCCTTGTACTTCTTCAGCACTTCGATCGGATCGGTCCCGCCCACGGCGGCCCACATGATGTCGAATTCCAGGCCGACCAGGGCCGGATCGGTGGACTCCATCAGCACGTCCAGCAGGTTGCCCTTGCCACCCTTGACGGGTTCGAATTCGAACGCGTGGTTGTGGTAGCAGAGCTGCGTGCCGGCGGCTTTGCACTTGGCGCCGGCTTTGTTCAACGTGTCGGCCAGTTTCTTGATCATGTCCACGCCGCCGCGGTCGGCCGGGGCGATGTAGGGGCAGACGACGTATTTGAAGCCCTTGGCCTTGGCGTCGTCGAGCGCGGCGCCGAGTTTGTCCTGCTCCACCGTGAACAGGCGCGTGTCGATGTGCAGGCTGACCGGTTTCAACTTCGACGCCTTGAGGGCGTCCCAGATCTTGGGCAGGTTGCCACGCACCGCTTCCACTTCGTCGTAGCCGGCGCCGTCGAGTTGATCGAAGATGGCCTTGGGATTGGCGTCGATCACGCTGCGGAGCGTATAGAGCTGGCAGCCGATTTTCTTCAGCTTCTTGGCTTGGAGGCTAAGCGATCCGGCGGCGAGGGAGGCGAGCAGTTGGCGGCGATTCATGGCTTTTCGACTTCCATCATAGCTGCTTCGCGAAAATGTTTGTGACGGTGAGAACAATTCCGGGCTGGCTGCGCCCGTACTTGCAGAGGCGGACAGAAACGCTCTCGACAAATCAAGGGAAAGGAGATACGTCAATGAAAGTCAAAACGAATGTGAAGGCTGGTCTTTTTGTCCGCAGAGCGGGCGAAAACACGCATACCGACTAATGTGTAGCCTCAATCTCGACGCTTGAAACGCGCGTGCCGATTCCCCCGGTCACGCGCGTTTTGTCTTTAGTCGAAGTCGTCGGCCAACGTCTTCTGTCCCGCCGTTGCAACGCGGAATCCATACGCGGTCAGGAACGCCAGGAACAGAATGCACAAGGTACTTGATGAGGCGTACCAGTTCGCCCAATGCAGATCCGGCGGGAAATGGCCCATGAAATAGTTGCAGGTCATGACCACGACGGTTGCCAGATAGCCGAAGCGCAACAGGTAGAACAGCATCAAGCCGTTCATCAGGAACGCGATGCCGAAGACGAACCAGGGCAGGGCGGAGTTGACGGCGATCATGGCGGAGAAGATGGAAGCCGTGGCCGCCAGCGCCAGCCATTGATTGCGCAGTAGCACCCGCAGGCCCAACAGCAGGAAGACCATGAAGGTCGCTCTGCCGATGGTGTTGGCGAACAACGAGGTGAAGGTGGCAAAGTGGAACCGGACGCCGGTTAGCGCTTGCAAATCACCCACCATCGGGTCCAGCCGCAGGCTTTTTTCGGCCATGTTGGAGACGCCCGCCAACAGGCCCGCTCCCATCGCGCCGGCGACGCCGTACAGCACGTGGCGGCCGACTAGCGGATCCGTGAAGCGTCCGGAAAACAGCCGGGCCCAGCCCACCAGCATCTCCGGCCAGCGTTTGCGCACGTGGGGTTCGAAGGCCATGTACATGGTGCCGAACAGCACGCCGACGAAGATGCTGACCGCCAGCCAGTTCGACATCGCCCGGTTGAAATTCATGAATGTGTTGTAGTGCGCGGCCAGAAGGCAGGTGGAGAAGGCGCCGGCGGCCATCAGGATCGCCAGGCGCCAGGCGCCAAGGCGGTCCGTGCGTCCGGCCTTCCAGTTGTTCCACGCCATCCACGCGGCGAAAACATAGGCCGACGTGTAGAGCAGGAGGGAAAACCGGCTGCCCCAGTCGGGCCCGGAGGCTGGGGGGGGGCGCCGGCGGATCCCCCCAATCGACGGCGACGCTGAAGTGCACCAGACGGCCGCGGTAGGCCGCCGCCTCCACGCGAAATTCGTGGGGAATGTGCTGGGAAATCGTCCCCTTCCATTCCGAGCGTTGATCGAATGTCACCTGCGGCAAGCCTTTCGGTTCCACCGGTTTGAACATCCCCATGTCCAGGTCCGCCAGCTTGAACAGCGCGGACCAATCGTCGGGCCCGTCCAGCGGGGAGTCGGTCGCTCTTGGCAGCGCGCGGAAGTTCAGCAGGCGGCCCTCCGGATCGAGCGAGATCCGCACCATGCCAGGTACGGTCATGGGCGGGTCCATTTCCGAGGGGTAGATGTTCCGGTCGTTCGCAGGCCACAGAGAGCCGGGCGTGGTGCGGTACCAGAAGTTCACCAGCGACGGGCGCGTGTGCATCAGGTGCTCCCACGCCTTGCCGCCGAAATGCTTGTTCAACTGTTCCTGGTAGGCGGTGTTCTTGCTGAAGCCGTAGAGGACGTCGGCGGGCTTGTCGGTGTAGCCGAGGGTCGCGATCATCTCCTTGGCCTTTTGCGCCAGCGCGTCGGTGGGCTGATCGAACGGGATCTTGTCGAGTAGCGTGACGTGACTGTTCAGCATCGCCACGCCAATCCAGCCGACGATGATGGCAAGGACCAGCAGCAGCGCGGTGCGCGGGCGCAAGCCGTCGTGACTGCCGGAGGCGGCCACCATCTCTGGCGTGGGCGTTTCACCGGCCGCCAGCGCGGCGGCTAACGGATCGCCGCCGGGCAACGCCGCCGAAACCGCCAGGGCGCTGGAAGGGCGGCGCATCGGGTCCGGGGAGAGGCATCGTTCGATGACGCGCTCAATGGCCGGGTCGAGATCCTTCACCAGGCTCGACAACGACGGCGCCGAGCCGCCATCCTTCAGCCGCTGCAGTTCGGCACGCGTCTCGGCGGCATGCGCCTTCTTGCCGCTGAACATCTCGTACAGCACCAGGCCGAGGGCGTAGATGTCGCTTTTGTGGGTGACTTCGAGGCCGGAGAGTTGTTCCGGCGCCATGTAGGCGGGGGTGCCGGAGCGGATATCGGTCTGCACCTGTTCGGCCAAACCGGCCAGGCCGAAGTCGGTGATCATCAACTGGCCCTTGCTGTTCAGCAGCAGGTTGGCTGGTTTCAGGTCACGATGCAGTACGCCTTTGTCGTGGGCCGCGGCGAGGCCCGCGCAGAGTTGCCGCGCCAGTTCGACGCCCTTGTCCTGCGACAGGTGGCCGATGCGTTTCAGGAGCGTCGACAGGTCCTCGCCGTCGACATATTCCATCGATAGAAATGGCTGCCCGTCCACTTCGCCCAGATCGTACATGCGGCAGACGTTGGGATGGGAAACCTGCCGCGCTACGCGCACTTCGTTGCGGAAGCGGGTCAGAATGTGTTCGTCCTGCGCCATCTCCACGGGAAGGAATTTCAGCGCCACGGGTTGGCCCAGAATCAGGTCGTTGGCGCGATAGACCTCGCCCATGCCGCCCCTGCCCAGGACACTGACAATCCGGTAGCGCTGGCCGAGTAGCGTGCCCGGCGGGAAGCGGCCTTCGTCGATCGTCGAATGCGACGTGATCGAAGGGTGCGAGCGCGGCGTGGTCTTTGTCAGATCGGCCTCAGACATGTTTGCCCATTATGACTTGTTCGAGAGCCTTTCCAAGCCGCAACACATCCCAATCGGCCCCGGCGCGGCCCACAATTTGCAGGCCCACGGGCAGGCCTTCCGCGGATAGGCCGCAGGGTACGCTCAGCGCCGGTACGCCCAGAATCGAGATGAAATAGCAGCTTCGCATCCAGTCGATGTATGTGGGGAGTTCTGCGCCATTGATGTTGGTGATGTAGGGTTGCTCAATATCGAATGGCAACACCTGCACCGTGGGCAGGACGAAGAATTCGTACTGCGCCTGGAACGCGGCGACGCGCTGGCGGAGGCCGTTGCGCGATGTGTGGGCGCGCGCAATGTCGTCAGCGGTCAGGCGTTCGCCGCGGGCGATCTCCTGCTGCACCGTTTCCTTCATTCGCTCGCGGGGCTTGGCGCCGTGGAGCGAGTAGAACTCGTGGGCGCGCAGGACGCGGAAGGCGGCGTCGGCATCGGTGAAGTCGGGCGTGGCGTCGTCGACGTGGCAGCCGATTGTGTCGAAATGCTTTCGCGCGCCGTTCACGACGTCGCGCACCGCCGCTTCAAACGGCATGCCGGGCACCTCGCCCAGCCACGCCACGCGCGTGCCCTTGCAATCCCGGTTTAGTTCAGGGACCGTGTCCAAGCCGGCCAGCACCGCCAGCAACAGGCCCACATCGCCGGCGTTCCGCGCCATCGGCCCGTTCACCGTCAGCGGGCTGCCGGGGCAGCCGTTCGGTTCGATCGGCACCAGGCCGGGTGTGGTGCGGAGCCCGGTCACGCCGCAGAAGCTGGCAGGGTTGCGGAGCGAGCCGCCGGTATCGGAGCCGTCGGCGAGCGCGATCATGCCCGTCGCCAGTGCCACGGCCGCGCCGCCGCTGGACCCGCCGCAGGTCTTCGTCACGTCGTAGGGATTGCGCGTTTTTCCAAACACAGGATTGAATGTCTGCGACCCCGCGCCAAATTCCGGCGTGTTCGTCTTTCCCAAACAGACCGAGCCCGCCGCCTTCATCCGCCGGACGATCTCCGTATCGAAGGCCGGCACGTAATCCGCATAGATGGGCGAGCCGAACGTAGTGCGGATGCCCTGTGTTTCCTGCAAATCCTTGTGCGCCACCGGCAGCCCGTGCAGCAGGCCGAGCGATTCGCCGCGCGCCATGGCGCGGTCGGCCGCCTCCGCCTGGGCCCGCGCCAGATCGGGCGTCAGCGTCACGATGGCGTTCAGTTCCGGGTTGCGCCGCTCGATGGTTTTCAGGTGCGCTTCGAAGACTTCGACGGCCGAAATTTCACCGGACAGTAATTGTTGGCGCAGGAGGGAGGCGGAGTGCATCCGTCTTTGATATACTGAATTTGCTGTTCGCACAAGTGGCGGAGTGGCGGAATTGGCA
>CANIFK010000428.1 GCA_947466555.1 Acidobacteriota bacterium
CCCAGGTCTTCGGCAAGTACTCGAAGTGGATGCCGTAGTGCTTTGGCTCCACGGAACCGAAATACTCCAGGCAAACCGGCCCGGGATGGGTCTCCATGTACCTCTTCAGCTTCTTCAGATCCTGGCCCCAATCGATATTGGAATCCAACAGGTAGCGAGGGCCGGCGCTACTGCCCCCAACCGCGGCATTAAAAAAACCGAGGTAATCGGGATACACCACCGCCGACTCGACGGCTTGCAGGCCGATCACGGCGCCGGCAACGAGCAGATATCGGCGCAATGGCAACAACGCGGCCAACGCCGCGATTCCCAGCACGTACAGAAACGGATAGACCGGCAATAGATGCCGCACACCGAGATTGATGCGGCTGTTGAGTGTCACCGCAAAGTACGCCAGGGGCGCCGCCGCGAGCGCCGCCCACACAAATCCCATAGCGGGTGTCCGGAACAGCGAAGGCAGTTTCCATACCCCGAGCCCCGCCAGCATCGCGGTGAGTAGCAAGACAGCCAGCGGCGACTTCACCGCGAACACAACGGGGAAGTAATACCACCACCCCTGTTCGGAAACCTGTCCGAGCAGAAACGCCGTATGGCCTTCCCGGTTGTGATCCATCAGTGTCCGCAACCCGGTCAGATAGGTACTCGGCGGGAACGTGAATCCGCCGAACGTCTCCGCCGCAACGTTGATTGTCCGCCCTTGGAAGACACGCCACGTCTCCGGTGCGTAGAGCCCCGCAACAATGGCGATCGCCACGACAGCCGCTACAGCCAGCACAGCCACCGACCGCCCCAACGTGCGCCAACCGGGCCGCAATAGAACCGCATGCAGCAGAAGGAGCGCCGGAATCAACGGCACCAACAGGAGCATCGAAAACTTCGCCCCCAACGCCAGTCCGCCGGCCAACGACGCCCAAACCGCCCCCCGCCCGGTCGGCGCAAGCCAGTAGTTCACCCACAGCACGACAGTCAGGAAAAACAGCAGCGCACTCACCATATCGGTGGTTACGTACCGGCCATGCGCGATCAGGTTCGGATCCAACGCGCACAGCCACAGCGCGCCCAGCGCGGCTGGCCCGCCGAAATATCGTCGCGTCGCCCATGCCACGGCAATCAGCAGCAACACAGACAGCAGTACCGTCGGCATGCGGCCATAGAACAACAACCGGTCCCCGTCCGCCGCACCGCCGTATAAAAACGCCCGTGCATACTCCGACTGGTCAATCAGCAGTTTCTCATCCGTCGGCAATGGAGGCCGCAACAGGAACAACGGCGCCGCACTCAGCAACTTTTGCAAGGGCGGGTGTTCCACGTTCAGCGAAAAATCACCCGTGTTCCAGTAACGATACCCCGCCGCCAGATGCACGCCTTCATCGAACGTCTGGCTCTCTTGGCGCAGTGTGGCGACCTGAAGAATCACCATCAGGCAGATCGGAACAGCCGCCAGTTGCCGAAAGAATTTATCTAGAAACGGAAGCAACAGGTCATCCTACCGTCAGGCGTTCTGCAATCCGGCCCGGCCGGCTTCCACAATGAAACTGCGCGGCGTCTGCACCGGCGCGCCCGACTTGGATACGTAGGGAAGCGTACGGTAATCGGCGCGAGTCTGCTTCGGAGTCACCAGGCACGAAACATACCCGCGGCGCGCGCCGTGCCATTTCAGGTGCGGATTTTCGGCATAGACATCTTCAATCCCCTTCATCGCATCGGCGCCGTCGCCGCCGGAGGTAATTGAGGTGCCAACCAGTTCCACGCCCACCGCGGGCGCCTTGCCGTCTCGCCAATCGAGCTTCACATCGCACGCCCAATTCGAGTGAATATCACCGGTGATCACCACCGGATTGGCAATCTTGCGCTGGTCCAGAAACTGCAGCACGCGATTCCGGCATGCCTCGTAGCCGCTCCATTGGTCCATCGAGAGCAACTCGCCATCGCCCCGCTGGAAGTCCAACTTCGCCATCAACACCTGCTGCGCCAGGATGTTCCAGACGGCCCGTGAAGAACCCAACTGCCGCTCCATCCACGCATGCTGCTCGGCGCCCAGCAGCGTTGCCGCCGGATCAAACACTTCTTTACAGGGCGCCTTCCGCCCATCCCCACAAGGCTGATCGGTGCGATATTGCCTCGTATCCAATACCGTAAAATTCGCCAGCCCGCCCCACGATAGATTCCGATAGAGCAACATTCCGGATCCCTTTGGCGTCGCCGCCGCTCGCAACGGCATGTGCTCATAATAGGCCTGATAGGCGCTCGCCCGCCGCTCCAGCAACTGCTGCCGTGTCTGCTTGTCCTCGGCGATATCCCCGGCGTAGTTGTTATCCACCTCGTGGTCATCCCACGTCACAATCCACGGAGCCCAGGCGTGCATGTTCTGTAGCGCCTTGTCCGTCTTATATAGCGCATGCCGATTCCGGTAGTCCGATAGCGTGACGATCTCCTGGCTGTTATGCAGCCGCGGGTTCCCCGGCTTCGGCGGCCCTTCATAAATGTAGTCGCCCAAGTGGACAACCAGATCCGGATTCTCCGCCGCCATATGCTCGTAGGCAGTGAAGTAGCCGCTTTCCCAATGCTGACAGGACGCAAAGGAATACCGCAGCCGTTCCGGCATCGACCCGGCCGCCGGCGCCGTCCGCGTTCGTCCCACAGGGCTCACTTCGCCACCCGCCCGAAACTGGTACCAATACCACCGGTCCGGCCGCAAACCCGCCACTTCGACGTGAACCGAGTGCGCCAGCGCCGGCACGGCCATCGACGTGCCCTTCTTCACCACCCGCTTCATCCCCTCGTCCTCGGCCACGCGCCACTCCACCGCCACCGCGGCGTCCGGCATTCCGCCGCCCTCCACCGGTTTCGGTGCCAACCGCGTCCATAGCACCATCCCGTCCTGCACCGGATCGCCGGAGGCAATGCCAAGGGCGAACGGATAGGAGGAAAACTTAGGTGCCGACCACAAACGAGCGGGGGTGTTCCACAACGTGGTCAGCAACGTGCCGGTCTGTAGCAGAAAGTGTCGACGAGGTACCATCTCGCATCAGTGTAACGGTTCGCCGCGGCAGAATGCCGGCAACCGTCTTGTAACACCAGCCATGAAACGGCTCCGTCAGAGAGATCAGTAACCGGAGCCCATGGGGAGACCGGCAACCTACCTGTTCCAATGTGTAGGCCGCCTCCGGCATCCGGCAAATTACAGACGAATAGGCGCAGTCCGAAAGCGCCAGATCATAACGCTCCCCGTCCAGCGCGAAATGCAGCCGCGACCGGTAACGCTCCCGTTGCGGATCCCATTCACACACCGCCTTCACATCGGCTGGCTCCACATAGGCGATGGACCCCGCCGCCTGCACATTACTTGCCCGCACCGCCCGCCCGCGCGTGCCCAACAGCATTCCGCGCGCCACCGGGTATCGTTCTAACTCCCGCATCCACGGCGTCGACGCCGGCCGCTCCAATAGTTCCCAAGGCGTTCGATCTAGAATCCGATTCTCCGGCTGCATTGGACGGCTGTCCGCCCAAGGTGCCTCCACACGGATCAGGTCCCATCGCCGGGGCTCCAAGATCCCTTGCAGCTGGTACTCCTGCGGGTAAAGTACTCCGGTCGGCGTCGGCGCCACCAGACGGACGAATCCGGTCCGGCCCGGGCCAACCGTCCCAAACCCGATATACGATCTTCCGTCCCCCCGTCGGGTGACGCCAACGATCAACAGGTCCATCGGCATGACTATTGAAATAGTGGGCTGGGGATCGAAAAGTTCTCTCGGAAGTACAAATACTAAGGTGAATCCCCTGGGAATGCTGCCAATTGCTTAGGATCTTAGCTGAAACACAGTCATTCACTGCGTAGCAATTGGAGTAGAGCCGTCCTACGCTGGTGATGGGAGTTTGCCCCTTAAGAGGATTCGGCGTGCGCTGCCGCTACTGTAATAAATCAATATCGTTACTGCGGCGGATGAACGATGCATCGTTTTGCACCGATGCGCACAGACAGGCCTTTGGGGAAGAACAGCAGTTAGCCATGCAACGGCTGACCGATACGACTCCCTCAATGCAGCGGACGCAACGGATGCCTGCGGCTACGCTCGCGCCCCCGCCCATCTCCCCGTACGGTCCCACCATGAACCGCGTCGGGGAACGCTGCCCGGAACGGCTGGACCCCATTCCAGGCACCCGCATTGAAATCCCGGCGGAACCGCTCTCGAATCGCACGGTTGTCCTGTTCCGCGAGCGGGAGCACGTCTTCCAGCTTGAGTTCCCTCGCTCAGCCCGCCCGTTCCGAATTCCGTTCCAACCGAAGACAGCCCCGCTCCCGAGGGCATCCGTGTTGGGACAATCGGCATCGTTGCGTGTGGCATTCCCGCGCACGTTTGGGTCACAGAGCCGCCGCCTGCGTTCGCTCAATCTGATCGTCCGGTTACAGCAGGTCTCCCCTCCGGCGCCAGCCGTTGCTGGGGCAACCAGTGCGGCGATGACCGGTTTAGCGCTCCCCGTCGATGTGTCGGTGCGCCAGCTCAACCGCCAGGTCGGCCGTCGTCCACGGCAGCTGAAACCGTGTGCCCAGCCGAATCGAATTTCGATGGCGGCATCGGGCGCGATCTGCAGTCTTTCGGCCATAGGCCAGAGACAGCAGCCCCAGATGTTTGGCGAGCCGGTCGCGCAGGTTTGCTACCCGCTCACGCCCAAACTGGGGATCACGTTGTCCCAGGCGCTGCCCGAGGATGTGATCGATGAGAAAATCTGGGCGGCCATGGAGTCTCATCCGCTCGGTGCTCTATTGGCGGCAACACAGTACTCGACGATCCAGCCGGTATCGCCGAAACCCGCGGCCCAGTGCGAAACCGCCGGTCTGAAAACGGTCGAATTCCAATCTCCCCGTGCCGCCGCTGGCGTCGCCACAACGTTCGCCCCGGTTGCCCTCGCGCCGTCAGTTACGCTCCAACCCGTCGGCAGGCCGGCCCCCCCGGACGTCGCCCGATCGCATAAGCGAATTGCGAAGCTACTCGCCACCCAACCGGCCCGCATCGTTCCCGCCGGCCCGGGATGGACCGCGGAGCGCTGCTTGACGGCGGAATCCACCATCCTGCAAGTGGCCCCGCCCACTTTCGCCAGTGGCCGAATGGCCGCGAATTGGAGCGCGGATTGGGCAGGCACGAACACGAACCCGGCTCCCCCCTCCCGTCCCCACGGACCGGACTCCGCCACGCTGCGCTCGGCCACGGTTGTCCCGGTAGCGGCGCCTCCGCTAGCGGGCGCCGTCACGGTGCAGAACGGGAGCCAACGAGACCCGCTCCCAATACCGGTCCAGGAGTTGCGACCGTCCACCAGTCTCGGCGCCGTCGGCGACGGACTGCG
>CANIFK010000429.1 GCA_947466555.1 Acidobacteriota bacterium
GTATTGTGCGTCATCAAGTCCGCCGAAAACCGCCCCCGCGCCTGCGAAATCTTCTTCCCCTGGTCCTCCATCTCTTTCTTTACCCGCTCGGTCGGCGTCTGCTGCCCGTGCCCGAACGGCAACAGCGCCCCCTTCGCCGTCGGGTCAATCCGCAGCGCCACTGCGCCGAACAAACACCCCACCAGAAACAGCCCCACGCTCAACACGCCCGCCATCGCGTGCCGCCGCACCGCCGCCGGAAACGCCGCCGTAAACCACTGCCACCACCGCCCCCGGCTCTTCTCTTTCCCGCGCACATAAATCCGCGCATAACTCCGCGCCACCAGCTGCTCCAAATACCCGCGCAACTCGCGCTCCGCCGTCAAATGCCGCACCTCCGCCAGGTGCGCTGACGTCTGCTGATACAGCCGGTAGAACTGCTCCGTCCGCGCCAAATCCCACGCCGGATCCGGGTCATTCTCCAAATAATCCAGATCTTTCTCCAGCGCCGTCCACACCGGCCGCGCCGTCTCCAGAAATCGCTGCAGGT
This sequence comes from Acidobacteriota bacterium, assembly GCA_947466555.1. Classification (GTDB taxonomy): domain Bacteria; phylum Acidobacteriota; class Terriglobia; order Bryobacterales; family Bryobacteraceae. The sequence continues at coordinate 530 of CANIFK010000429.1, forward strand.
CCAGGATCATAGCAGCTGCCTCTGCTTTACCTCGTCGTAGAGCGAAAGCACCTTCGCCGCCAGCGCCCCCGGCTCCACCATGTGGAACCGCACGCCATGCGTCCGCAACGACATCTCCAACTCCCGCAGCGCCCGCCACTGCAAATGCCCCGCCAATCCCGCGTACAAATCGGCGTCCTCGGAAGCCAGCACCGGCGCCACCCCGCCCGGCTGCAGCATCACCACATACGGCAAATGCCGCTGCCCCAGCAGCGTCGCGGCCTTGTCCAGGCTCAACGCCGCCGACGGCTCATCCAGCGCCGTCAACAAAAACAACAACGACCGCTTCGGCACCCGCGTCCGCAGGAACGCCGCCAGCTCGAAGAAGTCCGCCGGCACCGGCTCCGGCTGCGCGTCGAACATCGCCTGCCGGCACGCCGCGTAGTGCGCCTTCCCGTTCCGCGCCCGCAGGAATCGCGACACCTCCCGGTGGAACAGAATCACGCCAAACCGGTCCCCGCGCTGCTCAGCCGCCGTGCCCAGCAGCAACGCCACGCGCAAGTATTCATCCAGCGCCGAGTTGTCCCCAAACCGCCGCGCCATCAGCCGGCTCACGTCCACCACGGCGTAGATCTCCTGCATCCGCTCCGTCTGAAAAACCTTCGTGATCGGCACCCGCCGTCGCGCCGTTGCCTTCCAGTGAATCTCGTCGTACCCGTCCCCCGCCGCGTACTCGCGCAGCTTCTCAAACTCCCGGCCCTTGCCCACCTGCCGCATCAGCCGCGCGCCCATCTGCCCCCGCACCCGCGCCAGCAAACTCCCGTATTTCCCGGCGTCCGGAAACACCTTCACTTCCAATCCCAACGCCAACCCCCGCCCGCACTCCCACAGCCCCAACGGCGATCGCACCGACACATACAACTTCTCCAACGGATACCGCCCGCGCTCCCGCGGCGTCATCCGCCACGTCAACGCATACTCAGCCTCGCCCGCCGCCAGCGCCAACCCAATCTCCTCCGCCGCGCACTCAAACGATGGCGGCAATGCCAGCCCCGCGAATCCCTTCCCCGCCAACGCCACCGGCTTCCGCAGATGCACCGTCAACCCCGCCTCCCGCGCCTGCGCCATCTGCCCGTCATCGTCCGAAAATGCCGACATCCCCTCCAACCGCCCGCGCCCGAACCACGCGTCCACCGCGCACACCACCGCCAACAAAAACACCGCCAACGCCACCAGCGGCAATAACTCCGGCCACACCGCCGCGCCGATTCCCAATGGCGCCGAACAGAGCCCCACGAGCCAAACCAGCGCTGGCGCCGGCCGTATCATGCCGGAACCGGTACACTCGCCAACACGCGCTTCACCGCTTCCTCCACCGTCAAACCCTCCACTTCAAACTCCGGCCGCAAAATCAGCCGGTGCTCCAGCACCGCCGGCGCCATCAGCTTCACGTCATCGGGCGTCACAAAGTCCCGCATCGACATCGCCGCATTCGCCCGCGCCGCCGCCAGCAACGATTGCGTCGCCCGAGGCCCCGCGCCCACCAGCACGCTCTCCTCCTGCCGCGTCCGCCGCACCACGTCCAGCACATACCCGACAAGCTCTTCCCGCATCCGCACCTGCGACAACGCCCCACGCAGCGCCCCCAGCCATTCGCCCGAAAGCAAGGCCCGCACCCCGCCCTCCGCCAATCGCTTCTCCGGCGCGTCCCCGGCCAGCATCCGCCGCGCCAGCTCCAACTCCGCCTCCCGCCCTGGCAGTGGCATCCGGATCTTCATCATGAACCGGTCCTTCTGCGCCTCCGCCAGCGGATAGGTGCCCTCAAACTCAATCGGGTTCTGCGTCGCAAACACCGTGAATCCCGCCGGCAATTTGTAGGTCTCCCGGTCCATCGTCACCTGCCGTTCCTGCATCGCCTCCAGCAGCGCGGACTGCGTCTTCGCCGGCGCACGGTTGATCTCATCAGCCAGCACGTAATCGGCAAAAATCGGCCCCGGCGCAAACGTGAACTCGTTCTTCTGCAGGTTGAAAATGCTCGTGCCCGTAATATCGGCGGGCATCAGATCCGGCGTAAATTGAATGCGCTGAAAACTCCCGCCCAGCACCACCGCCAGCGTTCGCGCCAGCAGGGTCTTCGCCACGCCCGGCACGCCTTCGAGCAACGCGTGCTGCCCGCACAGGATCGCGATCAACGCGTGGTCCACCGCCTCGTCCTGCCCAATCACCACCTGGTGAATCTCCGCCCTGACCACCGTCAGCGCCTGCTGCATCTGTTCCAAGTTCATGCCGATCCCTTTCGCAGTCGCACGGCCGCCTGCAACGCAACGTATCCCTGCCGCAAATCCTTCAACCCGCGCGCGTGTTCCAACGCCGCGTCCATCTCTTCCGCCCGCCCCTTGTGCCACGACGGCAACAGCGGCCACGCCCGCTTCCATTCGCCCACCAGCGTCTCCAACAGTTTCCCGCGCGGTACGCGCTGCGCCAACAACGTGCGCAACGAAGCCGCCGGCTGCGGCGTCATCCCGGCCGACACCGGCTCCCGCGCCGGCATCAGCGAAACCGAGTTCCGCCACACAAACAGCAGCGCCGCCCCCAGCATCAGCGCGATCGCCGGAAACAACCGGTACCGCCGCAACAACACGCCCACCCCGCCCGATTCCGTTACGCCCAAATGCGACTCGTCAAACACCACCGGCAGCCCCGCGCCAAACAGCCGCGCCACCAGCTCCGTGTTCCGCTTCTCCTGCAACTCCCCGTTCCGCAACGCCGACCCATCGGCCAAGAACAACACCCGCCCCTTCTCCGCCAACCGGCACCGCTCCCGCTCGCCGATCAAACAATTCCACTCCGCCGCCCGCAACTCCACCTCGCCCCGCCCCGCCGAAACAAAGCCCAGCTTCTCCGTCCGCAGTGCCGACTTTCCCCGCGACGGCACGGCCGCCAAAAGCAGCGTCCCGCCCGCGCTCAATAGCCGCTCCACGTCTTTCGTATCGGCCATCATCAACGGCGACGCCCCCATTGCCACATACAATGCCTTCGATGGCCGCGCCTCCTTCCAAGGCTCATAACTCCGCGAAACCGTCACCCTCGCCATCCGCCCCAGTGCCAGATACAGCACCTTCGTCCCCAACGGATCGGACCGCATCGTCGACCACTCCGGGTACACATCGCCCTGCGCCATCGATTGCATCATCCGCGGAATCAGCAGCGCCACAAACCCGGCAATCAGCACGAAAGGAGCCAGCTTACGCATTGCGGCGCATCTCCTCCCACGTCATCCGCAACGCCTGATAACTTTCCGCCCCGGCCGCGCCAAACCCATACCAGACGCCTTCATACTGCCGCAGCCCCGTCCCAAAACCGTCCAGCGCCACCGGCACATCGCGCAGCCGCCGCGCCAGCTCCCGCCCATATTCCATCCCCGTCTTCGCCGGCTGCAAAGTGACAAGCCCCTTCTCCCCCAAATACCGCAACCCCGCCAAATGCAGCGCCCGCATCGCCAGCCGGAAGTCGCCTTCGGCCGCGAACCGGTCGGCCATTCGCAACCACTCGTCTTCCACCAACTGCTCCGCCGAAACGCTCTCATCTTCCAGGTTCACCGCTGGCGCCACCGCCACCGCCGCCGCCGTCGTGGCCTTCTTCTTTTCCTTCCGGCGCGTAAGCAGAATCATCACCAGGCACCCGGCGGCGATCACCGCCGCGCCGATCATCGCCCACCGCAACAATTGTGCGCTCACGCTCCACTTCGGTGCGTTCAAATCGACATTCGGCAGGTCATCGGGAAACATCTTTTTGTAGAAGTCATAGAGCCACTGGACCCACTTCCCCAGCGCTTTAAACAGCCCCCGCAGCCACGCCCCGTCGCCCGTCTCGCCATCGGCCTTCGGCATCTTCCAGGCGAATTCAGAATCCCGCAAAACGTCGTCAATCTGCCGGTCCAGCGTCACTTTGTCCAACGGCTTTTCCTGCGCCGCCACCGGCTCCACCGCGCCCAGCAACAACAGCCCCACCATCACGCCCGCCGCCATCCGCCGCAGCGCGCCGCGCAGATCCTCGCCGCCCCGCGCCGCCTGCGCATAAAACGCCCGCACCGCCGCCAGCGCGCCCGCCACCGGCTCCAGCGCCGCGAAGGCCAGCAACATCGTCACCAGCACCGTGCTGATGTTCATCATCCGCCCGGCCAGCCGCACAATCTCCGTCTGCAATCCGAAGAACGACTTCAGCAACATCGGCACCACAATCCACAGCACCAGCAGGTTCACGAACAGCAGAATCCAAAGCAGCGTCAAAATCAGCAGCGCCATCGAATGCGCCCGCGTATCGGCCCGCCCCAACCGCCACGCCTCCCCCACAAATCCGCGCTCCCGTTCCAATGCCGACAGTCCCACGTTCCGCAAAAACGCCGCCACCCACGGGAACGGCACGATGGCGATGCTCGCCACCATCAGCCCCGGCATTCGCAACGGCTGCCACGCCGCCTGCACCAGTGCCAGGCGCGCCAGCGCGCTCCACCCCGGCGTCGTCACCGCGTCGCCGCGCAGCACCTGCAGGCAGTCCCGGCTGAACACGCCCTGCGCCACATGCTTGGCCACGTACAGCCCCGCCAGCAAAAAACTCATGCCCACGATCCGTTCGGCCCCGTAAGCGCTCCTCGTCATCTCCAGCAGAAAGTCAATCAGCACCCACGTAAACGGCAGCGTCCCGCACAGCCACAGAATCCAGCTCCGCGCCGGCAACTCGCGCAGCAGCCCGGTGGCCTCTTCCAACATCCACACGCCGCCCGGCTTCACTCCTCCACCCCGCGCGACCACGCCGGCGGCGCCTGCTGCAGCAC
>CANIFK010000430.1 GCA_947466555.1 Acidobacteriota bacterium
ATGGGGAGCGCGCGCATGGTTGAGAACTTAGCATAATTGGGGTCATGGTTTGACGCTCCTTACTTTGCGGGGTACCAGCCGCGGTCCCAGGGGAAGGCGAACGTGGGTTTGTTGGCGTAACGGGTCATTTGGAATTCGAGCTTTGCTCCGGCGCCGGGTTCGAGGCGGATTGTCGTTACGGGGCCTTTGATTTCGGTTCGCTTGCCGGCGATGGTTACCGATTCAAAACGGTGCTCGCCGTAGCCGCCGGATTGGACGACGATTTCGCGGGGCTCGATTTGGTTGGTGTTGACGAGGGTCACGGTGGCGGTGTCGGCGCCGAGTTTTTCGACCAGGGCTCCGACGTCTTCGGGGAGGCCGGCGCGGCGTTTGACGGGATCGAAGTAGCGGAAGCGGCTGTGGAGCGTCCAGATGCGGCCGGAGCTGAAGTAGCCGCCCATGGTGAGGTTCGTCAGGGCGTTGGTGGTGGCCGGGTTGAGATCGAGGAGATAATCGGCCAGGCGCGAGTCGGCGCTGGTGTTATCTTCGCGGATCAGCTGCATGCGCTGGCGGACGCGGGCGAGGTCCGATTGCAGGGCCTTTTCGGGGTAGTCCGGAATTTTGCCTTCGAGGAAGCCGAGCCAGGGGGCGGTGCGATCCGCTTCGCTGTAGCCGCCGCGGCCGGGGCTGACGTCGAACTTGTCGGCGATGGGGACGCGGGCGAGATCCTTGCGGTCCATGGACCAGAAATAGATTTCGGCGAGGCGGTCCTGGTAGAGGCGGGGGGACCACTGATACCACTCGGGCTTGCCGTCGTACTTGTAGCCGCGCGGGTCTCCGTACATCTGGGGGAGGAGGGTGCGGCCGTTCACTACCTTCTTCTGCGCGTAGACGAGGTCCATCTGTTTGCGGAGGACGTCGACGTAGGATTGATCGCCGCTCAACAGGAGGGCGTTGCCGAAGCCGGGGAAGGTGCCGTCGGTGAAGTAGTTTCGGTGGGCGATTTGTTCGAGTTCGCCATCGAAGATGGTGAAGTTCCAGCCGTAGGTTCCTTTCCACCACTGGCCTTTGTGTTCGCCGCCGAGCTTGCCGTCGAGGCCGATGGCCGACGGGATCATGCCGCCGGTTTCGATGGAGCGCTGCTTCCAGGCGCCCATGTAATCGAGGGCCCATTGGCGGTATTTTTCTTCGCCGGTGAGGGCATAGGCATTGAGGCCGAGGATGGTGGACGCGAGGTTTAAGAAGTTATCGCCGGTCGAGTCGAGGTACTCGTCGCAGTGGGCGAGCATCTTCTTGTAGTTCGATTGGAGGTCGAGCATTTTGCCGCGGCCGGCGGGGTTGTGGAGGAGGTGGAAGGTGCCGGGGACGGGGTCGCCGACCCAGTCGTAGGTTGTGGCTTTGTGGAGCATGGGGCCTTTGCTGCCGGTCCACATGCTGCGGAGGATCTTTTTGTCTTTGTCGTAGTTGGGGGCTTCGGAGTCTTCGCCGGTGTACATGTCGGCGAAGCGTTTCATTCGCTGGCGGTAGAGTTCGTTGTTGGGCTCGGAGAGGCCCATGAGGAGGAAGGCGCGCATGCCTTCGCCGGTGTGGAACCAGTCGGACTGGGTGATGAACTCTTTGCTGTAGGCGCCGTTGGCGGCGATTTTGGTGAGCGTGGTGCGGAGTTCGTTGTACTGTTTCCAGTGGCCTTCCTGGCCCTTTTTGTAGAGTTCCAACACGGTGTCGGAGGCGCCGAGGGAGTGGAGGAGGGTCCAGTTCCAATAGGTCTCGATGGCGTCGTCGGGACCGTCGAGCGTGCCCCAGCGGGGGGTGTGGAGGAGGTAGCCGCGATCATCGATGAACTTTTTGGCGAACTGTTCGACGGCGAGCGAGTTGTATTTGAGGAGATCGCGTTCGAGCAGGGCCCAGGCGGGCGGGACCATGGGCGTTTTGATTTGCAGCGTGGGCTGGGAGAAGGCCACGGCGGCGGCCGCGAGGAGGATAAGGGGTTTCATTTTATTTGAAGAGGAGCGGGGCGAATTCGGCGAGGTATTGACGCCACATCGTGTACGTATGAGCGCCTTCGGTGGAGCGCCAGGTGTGTTTGATTTGGGCGGCTTCGAGCTTAGTGTGGAGTTCGAGGGAGCGGGCGTAGATGAAGTCGTCCTTGCCGCAGGCGAACCAGATGAGGGGCGTGGACTTTTTGAGGGCGTCGAATTTAGTGTTGATGTCGGCGGGGACGGCGGCGGAGAAGGCCCCGATGGCGCTGAATTTATCCAGATGGTTCATGCCGATGGCGAGCGACTGGCCGCCGCCCATGGAGAGACCGGCGATGGCGGTTTTGGCCTTTGTTTTTTCGACGCGGTACTTGGCGTTGACGTGCGGCATGACGTCTTCGAGGATGTACTTCTCGTACGTTTCGACGTTCTTGGCTTGGATTTCTTTGGGCGAACCGAAGGGGACGGCGTGGCCGAAGGGCATGACGACGATCATCGGCACTGCCTTCTTGTCGGCGATTAAGTTGTCGAGGATGAAGTTGGCGTGGCCGGCGAGGACCCAGCCGCCGGCGGTGTCGTTGGAGCCGTGGAAGAGGTAGAGGACGGGGTATTTTTTGTTCGATGCGGCGTAGCCGGGCGGGGTGTAGATCCAGAAGGAACGGGTTTCGCCGTTGAGGACTTTGGATTTTTGATAGTTGATTTCGACGGTGCCGTGGGGGACGTCGCGCGGTTGCCATTCGTTCTGGCCGGTGCCGGGGACTTCGAGGAGGCTGGCGCTGGTGCGGGCGCGGAGTTTCATGCGCGGGTTGACGGGGTCGGCGATGGTGAGGCCGTCGACGACGAAGTGGTAGATGTAGACGCTGGGGGGAAGGGGAGCGGTGGTGAGGGACCAGACGCCGGCGGCGTCTTTGGTCATGGGGAGGGTTTTGCCGACGGGCATCCAATCGCCATAGAAGAGGACTTCGGAGGCCTTGGGGGCGGCGACACGGAAAGTGACACGGCTGTCGGGGGCGATTTCCGGGGAGACGAGATTTTGTTGGGAGTAGAGGGCGGCGCACGCGGCCAGGGCGAGGATTATACGGGTCATCGGCTTACCATCCTATGCGATTCTTGGGGGGTGATGAGATGGCTTCTTGTTTTTGCGGTGATGGCGGTGGGGGCCCAGAGCTTTCGGTTCACGGTGCAGGTGCCGGGGCGGGGGCCGGTGGAGGTGCCGGTGGATGGGGCGGTTGTGACGGTTCGGCATGCGGGGGCCGTGGTGCCGTCGCAGATTTCGGAGGGGTTGGAAGCGGGGGTGGCGGGGACAGTGATGTGGTTTGCTCCCGCGGTGGGGGAGTACACGGTTACCTATGAGAAGCGGCCGTATTTGCAGGTGAAGCGGGAGCCGGTGGGGTTGGGCGATTCGCTGTTTTATAACCGGGAGGGCGGGTTCGATTCGTTGGGGATCGGGATGAAGAACGATCAGGTGTTGGCGGTGGATTGGGACGGGGATGTGCGGACGGATTTGTTGCAGAGGAACATTTATTCGGCCACGTTTGGGGAACCGTGGTGGGGGCTGTATTTTTGGCGGAATATTGGGACGGAAGAGCGGCCGCGGTTTGAGCGGGCGGTGCGGGTGCGGGCCGGTGGGGAATGGCTGCAGGATTTCTATGCTTCCTATCAGCTTGTGGATTGGGACGGGGATGGGTTGATGGACATCTTGTGTGGCGTGGGGGCGGGAAAGGAGAAGGGGCGGTTGAAGGTGTTTCGGAATACGGGGGCGCGGGATGTTGTTGGGGTGCCGGTGTTGGCGGCGGGCGTGTTTGTGGGGCTGGAGGGCGGGGCGGAGTTGACGTATGGGATGCGGCTATTGGGGGATTGGCTATATACGTTGAAGGTGCATGTTGCCTACTTTCCGAAGCAGGAGACATGGTTCGAGATGCTGCGGCACAAGCGGGTGGGCGGTGGGTTTGGGAAGGGCGAGGCGGTGACGCTGGGCGGGGTGACGCGGTGGGCGGAGTGGCCTTCGGATGTGTTGGGTGGGGCGTGGATCGGGGCTACGCGGGGGCCGGGGAATGGTCCTTTGAAGACTTGTATTGTGAAGTGGGCGCCGGCGGCGAAGTGCCTGATTGATACGACGCCTGAGGGGTTTGCGATTCCGCTGGCGGCGGCGCCGTGGCCGGGGATTTTTGTAAGCCATCAGGGGAGCTGGTTGCGGGGGTTTGTGGAGACGGCGGGGGGGTGGGTGGACCAGGGGATGCTGTTGGCGCGGGGGCAGCCGGTTTCCTCGGGGGGCTATACGGGGTTGGAGGTGGCCGATTGGGATGGGGATGGGGATTTGGATTTGGTGTTGGGGAATGAGACCGGGTTTGTGCATTGGTTTGAGAACCTGGGGGGCTCGTATGCGGCGGGGCGGCGGTTGGCGTATGCGGGGCGGAGTTTGTTTATTACCGATGAGGATCCGGAGCGGCCGTTTGGGCAGGCGAAGCCGATGGTTGTGGACTGGGATGGGGATGGGGATGTGGATTTGCTGGTGGGGAATAATTCGATTCGGATTGCTTATTTTGAGCGGGGGCCGGCGGGGTTGGGCACGATGGTTCCTTTGCGGCATGACGGGGGGGAGCGGTTCAGTTTTCGGGCGCAGCCGGCGGCGGTGGATTGGAATGGGGATGGGTTGATGGACCTGGTGGCGGGGACGTCGGCGGGGGTGGACCGGAACACGGGGCCGGATGTGGGGATTGCGGTTTATTTGCGGTATCGGGGGGCGGATGGGGCGTTGCGGTTGGGGGCGCCGACGGTGTTGCGGTTGGTTAGTGGGGAGGAGATGCGGACGCCGATTCCGTATCATCACGGATTCACGGCGGTGGATTGGGATGGGGATGGGGATATTGATTTGTTCTGTTCGGAGAAATCGCAGGTGGTGTTGTATCGGAACGAGGGCGGGCGGTTTCGGCGGGAGGCGGTTCTGTTTTATGGGGCGCCGTTGTCGGTGAGTCATCACGAGACGAGCGTGCGGGCGGTGGATTGGGATGGGGATGGGCGGTTGGATTTATTGCTGGGCGGGGAGAGCGGGCGCGTGTACTATTTTCACCGGTCGACGTTGGAGGCGAGGGAGCGGCCGAAGTTTATTATTGGGCGGGTGGAACGATTGGCGTCGGTTTCGCGCTAGTAGGGGTAGATGAACCGTACTGCGTCCATTATTACCGGGATCTACTTCGTGATTACCGCGGGTATTGCGGTGCGGACGGCACTGGACCCATCGCCGGGGTTTGGGGCCTTGAAGCATATGTTCACGTTTTTTGCGACGGCGCCGGTGTCGGTGCCGATGTCGATTTTGAGGCATGAGCCGGACTTTAGTTCAAACTGGGTGGCG
>CANIFK010000431.1 GCA_947466555.1 Acidobacteriota bacterium
GAACGGTGGTGATGAAGCCGTTGGCGGCGATGCGGAAGGATTGGCGGAGGGCGCCCAGGTGGTGGACGTTTTCCCCGCTGAAGAAAGTGCCGGTGAGGGAGAGTTTTGACAGAGGGGTGATCAGCCAGTCGGCGGAGACGATGCGGGAGGGGAGGCTTTGAGCGCCGATGCGGGATTCGGAGACGTGGGTGCCGACGCCGATTTCGAAGCTGCGATCGCCGGAGAAAGACTTGGCGGCGGCGGCCCGGAGTTCCAGGCTGGGACGGCGGCGGTTGTTGATGAGATTGGCGGGGGCGCCGGTGGAATCTTCGTTGGTCTGCATGACGGCGGCCTGGCCCTTGAACCAGCCGGCGCGCTGTTCGAAGCGGACCTGCGGTTGCCACCGCCAGAGGTTGCCGGCGCTGGTGAGGGGAGTGATGCCCATGTAGGCCATGGAGTTCGGATTATGGGGGGAAATGAGTGGCTTCATCAGCCCGAGCGAAACGGAGCGAGTGGCCCAATCGACGGTGAAATCGGCGGTGCGGATACGGAAGGGGGTGGTTGCGCCTTCGGTATTGCCGTCCCAGAAGTCCATCATGAGGGAGCCGGAGATTTTGCCGCCCCAGAGTGTTTGGGGGCCGTGGTAGCGGAGGCCGATGATGGATTGGCGGACGGTGGCACCGGCGGCGGCACGGCCGGGGGTGGCGGCGGCGGTGGTGGGAACGTCGACGGAGTTGGCGCCCTTCGTGTTGTAGAACGTTTGGAAAAGGGCGGTACCGGTGAGTTCGAGCGGGAAGCGGCTGGGGGATTCGACCTTGGTTTGGGCCTGTTCTTCCACGCGGCGTTCGACGACATCGAGCCGTTCGGGGACGCTGGGTTTCCCTTCGACGAGTTCGCGGAGCTGTTTGACTTCCTGCTTGAGTTCGCGGTTTTCGGTTTCGAGTTTATCGAGGCGGGCGAGGATGGCGGCCATGTCCTGGGCGGCCAGAGGGAGGCACGCCAGCAGTAGCACCCACTTACGCACGGAGGAGCTCCTGCACGCGGGCGCGGACAGTGGCGAGGGCGAAGGGCTTGGTCAGAAATTCGTTGGCGCCGGCGGCGAGGGACTCGGTGCTATCGTGGCGGGCCGACATCGCTACGACGGGGACGCGCAACAGTTCGGGCCGGGAACGCATCCAGGTGATGAGTTGGTACCCATCGACGCGAGGCAAATCGAGATCGGTCAGCACCACCGCCGGCGCGGGCGAGTGGGTCTCCAGATACTCCATGGCTTCGCGGCCGTCGAAGACGGTCACGGTGTCCACGTTGTCAATCGCCAGCAGGCCGATTTCGAGGGTGCCTGCGAGCGCTCTGTCATCTTCAACAATGAGTATGGTCCGGGCCATGCCGCCCCTTTATGGAAGAAACCGATAGCCAACGCCATGCACCGTCAGAAAGTGTCTGGGCACGGCGGCGTCGACTTCAAACTTCTGTCTCAACTTTACAATGTGCGCGTCGACAGTTCGAGTGTTGGGGAAGGAATTGTAGCCCCAGACCGAATTGAGGATGACGTCCCGGGTGAGGGGACGGTCCGCGTTTTGGAGGAAGAACACCAGAAGATTGTACTCCGCCGGGGTCAATTTTACCTCTTCGCCTTTGCGGACGACGATGCGGCGCTCGATGTCGACTTCGGTATCGCCGAAGTGGATAACGCGGTGGGCTTCGGTGGTGGCGCGGCGGAGGACGGCGCGCATGCGGGCCATGAGCTCGCGGCGGCCAAAGGGTTTTGTAACGTAATCGTCCGCGCCGATCTCCAACAGGAGAACCTTGTCGATTTCGTCGCCAACGGCGCTGAGTACAATAATAGGTGTCTGTACCTTGTCGGCGCGCAGTTGCCGGCAGATCTCAACGCCGCTCATTCCTGGCAGTCGCAAATCGACGAGAATGAGGTCCGGGCGCAAGGTCAGACTTCGTTCGTAGCCCTCTCTCCCATCCGCGGCCAAGTGGACCCGGTAACCCTCCTGCTCCAACATCAAACCAATTGTGTCGCGGAGGCTGTCGTCGTCATCAATTACGAGTATCGTTTGCATTCACGCCCGTCTGGAATTGTATCGAAAGGGACCTCATTTCATGCGTAAGTTTTTTCTCAGCATCCTGTTAGCCGCCACTGTACTGCTTGGCGAGGAGTATAAGGCCGAAGCCGGGGGCGCGCCGCCGGCCGAATTGTCCGATAGTGTGAAGGGCCTTCTGGAAAAGCAGGGTGTCAAAGTGATGAAGGATGGCAAGCCGCTGAGCGAGATCTGGTTCCGCGCGGAGATGCCGGCGCCGAAGCCGACCGCGGAGCAGAACATCACCATGCCGAACGTGCCGCACGGTTCGTTATTGGGCGTGATCAAGGTGGAGCAGACCTATTCGGACCGACGCGGGCAAATGTTCAAGCCGGGTTTGTATACGATGCGGTACTCCTATTACCCGGAAAATGGCGACCACCAGGGCGCGGCGCCGCAGCGGGATTTCCTGTTGCTGAGCATGGCTGCTACCGATACGGATGGGGCGGCAACTCCGGTATTTAAGGAACTGGTGGAGCAGAGCAAGAAGGTTTCGAATACGCTGCACCCGTGTGTGTTCAGCATCCGCAAGGAGGACCCGAAGTACTTCAAAGAAGGGTCTGTGGAGAAGGAAGGGGATCACGATTGGATCCTGATGCGGAAGATGGGAACGGTGCCTGTGTCGCTGGTTGTGGCCGGGAAAGTGGAAGCGTAGGATTCAACATCGCCGCCTGATAGAATGCTTTCGCCATGTCGAAAGCGCTTACTATTGGATTTTTTGCAATTGCCCTGACGGCCGCCGTGCCGCGGCCGGAGGTGCCACAGCCGCAGTTCGCGCGGCCGGATTGGCAGACGCTGAACGGCGAATGGGAGTTTGAGTTCGACGACGCCAACGCCGGGCTGCGGGAGAACTGGGCAGTTACGAAGAAGGCATTCGGGCGAAAGATCACGGTGCCATACGCGTTTGAGACGAAGCTGTCCGGGATTGGGGACACTTCGTTTCATCCGTGGGTTTGGTACCGGCGTGCGGTTTCGATGCCGGCGGGTTGGGCCGGGAGGCGGATCCTGCTGCACTTTGGCGCCGTGGATTACCGGGCTTCGGTTTGGGTGAATGGGCGGCTGGCGGGGCAGCACGAGGGCGGCAATGTGCCGATCAAATTGGACGTGACGGATTTCCTGGCGGGGACGGGGCCGCAGGTGATCGTGGTGCGGGCGGAGGATCCGCCGGAGGATCGCTATCAGCCGCGCGGGAAGCAGTACTGGCAGCCGCAGAGCCGGGGGATTTTCTATACGCGGACGACGGGCATTTGGCAGCCGGTGTGGCTGGAGGCGGCTGGGGCGAGTTATCTCGATAAGCTGCGGACGCATACGCAGGCGGATGGGCATGTGGTGTTCAACGTGAAGTTGGCGCGGCCGGCTGCGGGGTTGACGCTGCAGGCGACGGTGAAGTTCCGGGACAAGGTGGTGGCCAGCGGATCCGTGGCTGCTGCGGGGGAGCGGGCCAATTTGGGGTTGTATGTGAACGATCCGGTGAAGTGGAGCACGGGACAGGGGAACCTGTACGACGTCGATTTCGAGCTGCGGCGTGGCGTGGAGGTGTTGGACCGGGTGACGTCCTACTACGGTTATCGCGCGATCCACATTGAGAACGGGCGGTTCCATCTGAACGGGCGGCCGACGTATTTGAAGATGGTGCTGGACCAGGGGTATTGGATGGAATCGACGTTGACGCCGCCCACGGATGAGGCCATCAAGTTCGACATCAAAATGACGATGGATATGGGCTTCAACGGGGCTCGGAAGCATCAGAAGCTGGAGGATCCGCGGTTCCTGTATTGGGCGGACAAGATGGGCTTTTTGGTGTCGAGCGAGATGGCGAATGCGTATCTTTACGACGAAGACTATGCGGCGAAATTCACGCGGGAGTGGATTGAGGCCGTGGAACGGGACGTGAATCATCCGTCGATTGTGATGTGGATTCCGATCAATGAATCGTGGGGTGTGAGCGATGTGGCGGATACGCGGCAGACACAGCATTTGAAGGCGTTGTACCACCTGACGAAATCGCTGGACGCGACGCGGCCGGTGATCGATAACGACGGGTGGGAGCACACGGACGTGACGGATTTGTTCGGGATTCACGACTATGCGGCGCGCGGGGAGCGGCTGGTGGAAAAGTATGCGGTGCTGGGGCAGAAGGAGTTTGCGTTTCCGGGGAACGGGCGGGCGGCGTTGGCACCGGGGTTCAAATACAACGGGTCGCCGGTGTTTTTGAGTGAGTTTGGGGGGATTGCGTATCCGCTGCCGGGGTCGCCGGTGCCGGCGGATGCGTGGGGGTATGCGGGGGTGGAGAAATCGCCGGAGGCGGCGTTGGAACGGTTGCGGAGTTTGTATGTGGGGATTTCGAAGATTCCGCAGATTATGGGGATTTGCTATACGCAGTTGACCGATGTGGAGCAGGAGATTAACGGGTTGTTGACGTATGACCGGAAGCCGAAGTTTGATGTGAAGGTGATTCGGGAGATAAATTCGTTGTTGCAATGATGCTCCTATTGGCGGTGGTTCTTAGCTTTGTTGTTGTGGATGGGAATGGCCGGCCGCTGGAGGGGGCGACGGTTGGCCATACGGAGAAGCGGTTCACCATGGTGCGGACGGGGACGGACGGGCGTGTTGCGCTTGAGACGGCTGCGCCCCGGATTGTGATCCGGCGGGAGGGGTATCAGGCGGTGGCGGTGCGGCCTTCGGAGATGAAGGCTGGGGGGCGCGTGGTGCTGGAACGGTCTGGGAGGACGGAGGTCTGCATGACCTCGTTTCCGGCGCCGGGGTGGGATGCGCAGCCGGTTCGCAGTGGAACGCGGGTGCAGCGGTTTGGCGGTGTTCGGCATGGGACGAGCCCGATGTGGGGCGCGTTGGTTCCATCTACAAAGCGGGTATGGGAATCGGAAACATATAGCGAGAGGGAGATGCTCCTGAACGGGAGGCCAGCGGTGGATGCGCGCGGGGTGATGGCGGATGGGCGGCATTGGCGCGAAATGGGAAACCTTGGGGAGACGATTTCGTATGCCGATGTGAGTGCGGAGACGGCGGGAGAATTGGACAAGGCGATTGAAGGGCTTTGCCGGGCTCGGTTCAGCGCGCTGGTGGTGGATGGGGAAGGGATGCCGTCGGAGGGGGTCGTGGTGACTGGGCGGGCGGCGACTGGGGCGGATGGCCGCGTCGCGGGGGAGGCGACGGGGCTGCGGATTGCGTTCCGGAAGACGGGGTTTCGGGCGGTGGTGGTGGCGCCGGCTTTGGA
>CANIFK010000432.1 GCA_947466555.1 Acidobacteriota bacterium
CAGAACAGCAAGACTCTGCCGCGCACGGTCGGGAAGTAACGATGCGAGGACTGCTACTGGCAGCAGGGGTGTGGCTCATCGCCACGCCCCTGCTGCGCGCCGAAACCCCGCTGGCCGCCGCCGAGCTGCTGCGCTACACACTGGACGAAACTCCGGCCCAGCTCTCCCGCCGCCTCGGCCCGCCTGTTCAAATCGCCGAATCAGATCCCCGCTTCGTAACGTGGTTCTACCAGACCGACGTCGTCGACGCCCACGAACACTCCCACCTCCTGCTCTTCCGCAAAGAGGACGGCAAACTCGCCGGCGTCACCCGCAACTTTCACATCCCCGTGAATGTCGACGCTCTCTTCCCCGAAACCAAGACCCGCACCCACTACTGGCCCAGCAACACCGACCGCCAGTGGAGCGTGCGCGTCCGCGTGCTCGGTGACGACCGCGTCGCCGTCGCCATGGGCGTAAAGGCCCCGGGCCAGACAACCAATCAGGTCATCATCGCCCGCCGTACTGCCCTGCGGACGTTGCTTCCGTGGTTGGACGCGCAGCTGGCTGCGCCTCCTCCCAACCGCGATTAAGAATATCGTTCAGCTTCTGATAAACGGCGGCCTCCAAAAAGCGGCCGCCGTTCAGCTTTTGCAACAGGTCCACGACCTGCCGCTGCAATTGCGCATCGCTCAATCCGGCAAACGCCTCCGCCGGTGGCAGCTCCGCCCCCGCGAAAAACGAGTGCCCGAACCACCGGCAGAACAGCAACTCCTGCGCGGTAAGCCGGAATGGAATCGGTTGCAGCGCAGGCGGCAGAGTGGCCAACAACGCCCCCGGCGCACTCCCCGCAGGCAGAAACCAGATCGCCTGCGGATCCATCCGCACGCGATGGCAGAATCGTGCCAGTCCCGCCACGCCTGCCAGGATATCGGCCATCGAAATGTCCGCTACGGCCCCGGCCGGAGGGAAGGGCAACAGCCCCGGCGGAATGTCCACAGCCAGATGGGAGCGCGGCACAACGAGCCCGTAGATCAGCGGCGCCTCCATCGGTTGATTCATCGATGTAACAGTAGCGCCCGAATGTCACAGTTTCATTTCGCCCTTGTGGCAACGGTGTTTCGCTTATCTTGCACAATGCCTTTTCCGCAGACAGCTGTACAGAGTTCATGGAACTGTCACGCCAAAGTCAGAATGCTGTAGCCTTCGCCTCCTAGACTGCCATTCATGCGATCTATTGTCCTTCTGGCCTTGGCGGCCGTTAGCGGGGTTCTGTCCGCGCAGAGCCTGACGATTCTGAATGGTGCGAGCTTCCGGACCGGCCAGCCGGTTACGGCCGGCTCCTGGGCATCGGCCTACGGCGCGTTTGGTAACGTTACCCAGACCGTAGCCTCGGCATCCCCAATCCCGCAGACGCTCGCCGGTGTCACAGTCACCGTCAACGGCGCCGCGGCGCCCGTCTACTTTGTCTCCGCCTCCCAAGTCAATTTCCTCGTCCCCGCCGCCGTCACCGCTGGTGTCCGCACCGTCGAAGTCAAGACCGCCGCGGCCACTCTCACCGGCACCGTCCGCGTCATGTCCGCCGCCCCCGGCATCTTCGCCAACAACGGCGACGGCGCCATCTTGAACCAGGATTCTTCCGCCAACAGCAACACCAATCGCGCCCGCCGCGGCCAGGTCGTCCAGATCTACGCCACCGGCCCCGGTGCCCTCACCCGCCCCGTCGCCGACGGCGCCGCCGCTCCCAGCAGCCCGCTCGCGCTCACCGTCTCCACCCCCGAAGTCTTCATCGCCGGTGTCCCGGCCACCGTTCAGTTCAGCGGCATGGCCCCCGGCTTCGCCGGCCTCTGGCAGGTCAACGTCACCGTTCCCGACAACGCCTTTATCTCCGGCCGCGTGCCGTTGCAGCTGTTCATGGATGGCGTGGATTCGAACGAGGTAAACCTGTTTGTTCAGTAAATTCGTTCTTTTCCTGACGGTAAGCCTAGCGGCGTGGAGTCAGGCGCCGAAACCAGGAACGGTAACAGGCAGCGTGCTCGATAGCCAAAGTGGCCGGCCTATTTCCGGTGTCGCCATTGCCATCGATGGCACCTCCGATGACCGCAACGTCACCGGCAGCGACGGGACTTTCACCATCTCCGCACCGGCCGGCACGCACACGCTCCGCTTTAGCGCCCCGAACTACCAACCCGTCGATGTCACCGATGTGGCCGTCAAAACCGGCGCCACCACCGAACTCAGCACGCTCCTTTCCAACACCGCCAACGTCACCAAGGTCGACGTCGTCGAACGCGTCGGCGCCGTCGAAGCAACTGCGGAAGCAATGCTCAACGAACGCAAGCTCTCCTCCACCGTCAGCGACAGCATGAGCCGCGAAGAACTCGCCGGCGGCACGTCTTCTGACGCTGCTGGTGCGCTGCAAAAAGTAACCGGCGTCAGCGTCGTCGGCAGCGGCTTCGTCTACGTCCGCGGCCTCGGCGAGCGCTACAGCGCCACCCAGCTCAACGGCGCCATGATCCCCACCACCGAGCCCGAAAAACGCGTCGTCCCGCTCGACATGTTCCCCGCCGGCATGATCGAAAACATCCGGATCATCAAGTCCTATTCCGCCGACCTCCCCGCCGAATTCTCCGGCGGCATGGTCCAGATGAAGACCATCGAATTCCCGGTCCAGAAGATGTTCAACATGACCATGAAGACGGGCTTCAACACCGCCACGACTTTCGCCGATGGTCTCAGCTTCCCCGGCGGCGGCAGCAAGGATTACTTCGGTTTCGGCGGCGGCTCCAAGGGCATCCCGGCCGCCATTCCGGACACCGCCCGCCTCATCCCCGGCCAGTTCACGCAGCAGCAGTTGCAGAGTTTCGGCCAGGCTTTCTCCAACAACTGGGAACCCACCGCCGTGAAGTCCACCCGGCCCAATATGGATTGGTCCGCCGTCGGCGGCGGCACCTTCGGTCGCTTCGGCATCGTCGGTTCGCTCAGTTTCTCCAACAAGAACCAGACGCAGAAGGAACTGCAGCGCTACCTCCGCCAGGGCGCCGGTTCCCCCATCATCTTTACGGACTATCCGGACTACCGCGAGTACGCCGAAACGGCCAAGCTAGGCGCCGTCTTCAACGTGGCCATCCGCTTCACGCCGCAGAACAAACTTATCTTCCGCAACACCTTCACCCACGACGGCGAAAAGTCCACCCGCGAATTCAGCGGCTACGACGGCGGCGTCGATGGCTTCCTGAACTCGCAGCGCCTCCGCTACGTCGAACGCAGCCTCTTCTCCACCGGCGTCGAAGGCGATCACGCCATGCCGACGCGGCACAATTCGCTCATCCACTGGCAGTTCACCTACTCCGACTCCGGCCGGAACGAACCCGACCTGCGCGAAGTCTTCCGCAACAAACTGCCCGACAATCGCTACATCTTCGCCGCCACCGGCTCCTCCGGCCTCCGCTTCTTCAGCGATCTCAAGGACAAGATCTACGAGCCCCTCGCCGACTACAGCCTGCCCTTCTTCAAAGGCTCCATCTCCGGCCTCTTCAAAACCGGCGTGCGCATCACCAAACGCCAGCGGGACTTCTCCGCCCGCCGCTTCCTCTACGCGCCGCAACAGTTCACCACGCTGAACCTGTTCCTACCGTCGAACCAACTCTTCGCGGCCTCCAACATCCGGCCCAACGGCTTCCAAATCACCGAATTCACCCGCGCGACGGATACCTACAACGCCGACATGATGATCTACGCCGGCTACGCCATGGTGGACCTGAGTCTAGGCGCCCGCTGGCGCATCGAAGCCGGCCTCCGCATCGAAGACGCCGATCAAAAAGTCACCACCTACGACAACCGCATCCCCAACGCCAAGCCGGTCCTCGCCGGTCTCCACAACCGCGATGCCGCTCCTTCGGTGAACCTCATCTACGCGTTGAGCAAACGCCAAAATCTGCGCTTCTCCTACAGCCGCACGCTCTCCCGCCCGGACTTCCGCGAACTCTCGCCGTTCGACTTCAACAACGTCCTCGGCGGCTTCGTCGTCGCGGGCAATCCGAACCTCGTCCGCGCGTCCATCCAGAACTATGACGCCCGCTGGGAGATGTTCCCCGGTGGCAACCAGGTGGTGGCCGTCAGCTTCTTCGCCAAGAGCTTCACCAACCCGATTGAACAAACCATCGTCCCGTCGAACGATCTCCGCCAGACCTTCGTCAACGCCAAGGGCGCGCGCAACATGGGCCTCGAATTCGAAGTCCGCCAAAACCTCGCCCGCTTCCACAAGCGCCTGCAGGAGTTCTCGGTCAACGGCAACTTCACCTTTGTCGATTCCAACATCGATATCAAGCCCGAAGACGCCACCATCGTCACCTCCCAAAGCCGCCCCCTTCTGGGCCAGTCTCGCTTCATCTACAACGCCAGCGCCCAGTGGCGCCGGCCCAAATGGCACAGCGACGCCCGCTTCAACGCCAACTACGTCTCCCGCCGCATCGCCAGCGTCGGCACGTTCCAACTCCCCGACATCTATCAGGAGGCGAATACCTATCTGGACTTCGTCTACCAGTACGTCATTGGCGAAAAGGGCAAGTGGTCTCTGCGCTTTGAAGCGGAGAACCTTGCCGACAACAAATACCGCTGGACCCAGGCCAACATCATCCAGCGCGACTACCAGCTAGGCCGAACCTTCCAGGTCGGCGTCAGCTATTCGATTTTCTAAAGAAGTACGAGAGGAGCAACCATGCGAGTGCAATTGACACTGACACTCGGCCTGATCGCCGCATCCTGCCTGTTGGCAGGTGCCGAGGCCGAGACCACCGTTTCCCGGGAGGCCACCATTCTGGGCGGCCCCCGGACCCGGGTTTCCATGTATATCTGGAGCGACAAGTACGTCTACCAGGAAGGCCAGAAACTGACCCTCCGCTGGACCGTCAAGACCAACGGGGATCGCTATCCCTACACCGTCTTCGCCTACCGCCAGAACAACCAGAACGGCAAGAAGTTCTACCTGCCCAACGGCCAGGAGACCGCCACCGACATCAACGGCAAAACCGAAGAGAACGGCTTTGACGCCGCGCCTCTCTCCGATACGGCCAAGACCGTTCTCATCGGCGACGGTGGCCGCTTCCCGTCCGTCACCATCCCCAACGAACTCGGCATGCACACCATCGTGGTGCAACTCCGCGATTACACCGGCACCCGCGTCGTCAAGACCTCCTACATGAAGATCGGCGTCGTCAAAGGCACGCAGACGGTCTCCGGCGAAATCGCCACCAGCCGCACGCTCACGAACGACACGCAGTGGAAC
>CANIFK010000433.1 GCA_947466555.1 Acidobacteriota bacterium
TCAGACAATCGCAACCGCGCCACTGAATTCTACAAACAGAGCGCCAAAGCCGACCCTACCTGGAGCACCCCGCATTTCAACCTCGGCCTCCAAGCCAAGTTCGCCGCCAACTGGCAGCAATCCCTCGAACACAACCAGCGCGCCGTCCAGCTCAACCCAGCCGACGAAGGCGCTTGGTGGAATCTCGGCATCGCCGCCACCGCCCTCCGCGATTGGCCCCAAGCCCGCCTTGCCTGGCGCAACGCCGGCATCGACGTTCCCGAGGGCGAAGGCGAATGGACCTGGTTCTCTCCCGCCACCGCCTGCACCCGCATCAACCCCGCCGCCGCCGGCGAAGTCGTCTGGGGCCAGCGCATCGACCCTGCCCGAATCATCATCGACAACATCCCCCTGCCCGAATCCAACCACCGCTTCCGCGACATCGTCCTGCACGACGGCGCCGCCAACGGAACCCGATCCTGGCAAGACACCGAAGTCCCCGTCTTCGACGAACTCGAACTCTGGCAACCCTCCCCCTACACCACCTTCCAAGTCACAGCCGACACCGAAATCGACGCCCTCGCCGAAATCTGTCTAAACCGCGACCTCGGGTTCGAAGACTGGTCCTCTATTCGCCCGCTCTGCAAACAGTGCAGCGAAGGAAACCCCGGCCCCCACGCTTGTTCGAACACCCCCGGCCAACACCGCCTCGCCGTCGCCGCCCAATCGCAATCCGACGTAGAGCAAGCCATCGAAGAATGGCAACGCAAGTTCCCCACCGCGCGACCCGCCCAAATCGAACTCCTACTCCCCGCCCCGCAATCAAACGCCAAAATCACCTAACCCGGAATAGCGACTTCAATCTCTTCCACCACCGGAGTCGGCGCGGGAATAGTCTCTCCATTCAACTGCATTCCCTCAACATGGAACTCAATCGCCTCCCGTATCAACGTGCGGGTAGCGCCCAGAGTGTCCGCAGCCGCCACACACCCGGGAAGGTCCGGAACGTAGGCGCTATATCCAGTAGACGTGGGCTCGAAAAAGACCGTGTACTTGCTCACTGCAAACCTGCCTGCTTCAGTATAGGCCCCATCCCACCAACGCAGTCGACCCATCCAATCACACCCATCTACTCCTCCTCCTCAACAACGAACCACCCCCGAATTGCGATAAGTTAATGGCGTGCGCATCCTCCTCCTCCTCCTAGCCCTCTCCACACTCTCCGCCCAACCCGCCCAACAAATCCTCGCCGCCAACTGCCTCTCCTGCCACGGCCCCGCCAAAATGGCCGGCCTCGATCTCCGCACCCGCGAAGCCGCCCTCCAAGGCGGAGCCCGCGGCCCCGCCCTCAAACCCGGCGACGCCCAAAACTCCCTCCTCTACCAAGCCCTCCTCCGCAACACCGCCCTCCAAATGCCCCCGGGCAAAAAGGCCCTAACCCCCGAAGAAATCGCAACCATCAAAACCTGGATCGACGACGGCGCCAAGTGGTCCGCCGACGCCAAACCCGCCCCCCAATGGTGGTCCTTCCAACCCATCAAAAAATCCACCAAATCCATCGACGAACTCATCAACTCCACCCTCAAAGCCAACAACCTAACCCCCGTCAACAAAGCCCCGAAACGCACATTAATCCGCCGCGCCTACTACACCCTCCACGGCCTCCCGCCCACCCCCGCCCAAGTAGAAGCCTTCGAAAAAGACACCAACCCCAAAGCCTACGAAAACCTAATCGACGAGCTTCTAAAATCCCCAAGATACGGCGAACGCTGGGGCCGCCACTGGCTCGACGTCGTCCGCTACGCCGACACCGGCGGCTTCGAAACCGACATC
The DNA here is from genome assembly GCA_947466555.1 of Acidobacteriota bacterium. GTDB lineage: Bacteria > Acidobacteriota > Terriglobia > Bryobacterales > Bryobacteraceae. The sequence continues at coordinate 1,813 of CANIFK010000433.1, forward strand.
TACTTCCCCAACGCCTGGCGCTACCGCGACTACGTCATCCAAAGCTTCAATTCCGACAAACCCTTCCAGCAATTCGTAAAGGAACAAATCGCCGGCGATGAAATCTGGCCCGACGACCTCGCCTTAAACGGCGGTTTCCAAGTCCCCGACGAAAAGAAGAAACACCTCGACGCCAAAATCGCCACCGGCCTCTACACCATCGGCCCCGTCTATCATGAGGCCGGCCTCTTCGGCGGCCAGCAGCGCTACGAATGGCTCACCGACGTGGCCGACACCACCGGCGAAGCCTTCCTCGGCATGTCCTTCGGCTGCGCCCGCTGCCACGACCACAAGTTCGACCCCATCACCTCCCGCGACTACCACGCCATGATGGCCATCTTCGCCGCGAGTGACGAACGCGAAGTCCCCGTCATCCCCAAGTTCAACATCTACGGCTACAAGTCCGGCTACCCCCGCTGGCTAAAGGCTGAGGAAATCAAATCCGCCATCAACCGCATCGAACAACGCGCCCGCCAGCGCGTCATCGACAAAGTGAAGGCCCGCTTCCCCGCCAACACGCCCCAGGAAACCATCGACCTCGCCCTCACCGAAGCCGGCCTCAAGGAAAACGCCCAAGGCATCTCCGCCGACATCCCCTTCACCCCCGAAGAAACGAAGGAGCGCGAACGCCTCATCCGCGAACTCGGCGAAGCCAGCCTGAAAGCCAACCCCGTCCCCCAAACCGCGACCGTTCTAGGCCCCGCCGACAAAGTCTACGACATCCATCTCACCAGCCGCGGTGACTGGCGTGCCAACGGCCCCAAAGTGGATCCTGCGCTGCCATCCGCTCTAGCCAACGGCGCAACCGTCGATCCCGACAAGCGCCGCAAGTCATTAGCCGAGTGGCTAACCAACCCCAATCACCCATTAGCCGCAAGAGTGATGGCCAACCGCATCTGGGCCTGGAACTTCGGAAAAGGACTGGTAGCCACTCCCAACGATTTCGGCCGCCAAGGCGAACCGCCCACCCACCCCGAACTCCTCGATAAACTCGCGTCCCAACTCATCGAAACCGGCAGCATCAAGCAGTTGCAAAAGCAGATCCTCCTCTCCGAAACCTGGCAACGCGACTCAGCCCACAACGATGCCAACGCAAACATCGACGCCAACAACCGCTATCTATGGCGCGCCAACCGCCAGCGCATCGACGCCGAAACCCTCCGCGACTCCGTCCTCGCAACCGCCGGAGCCCTGAACACAAAAATGGGAGGACGTCCCGTCATCCCGCCGTTAAGCAAGGAAGAATACAAAGTAATGTGGGCCCGCGAGCAATGGCCGGAAGCAATGGATAAAACGGAGCACGACCGCCGCAGCGTCTATCTCTATGTGAAGCGGACCTTCCCGCTTCCGATGTTAGCCAGCTTCGACACGCCCGACCCCAGCGTCAGCTGCGCCCGCCGCGACGCAACGACGGTAGCCCCCCAAGCGCTAACGATGATGAACAGTGAGTTCATGTTAGCCCAAGCCAACCGAGCCGCAAAAAGAGCTGAGGGCACCTCCGACGCCATCGGGGCATTGTGGCAACAAACCCTCCAGCGGAACCCCACGCCCGCCGAGCGCCAGCAGTCCAGCGCCATTCCACTAAACCATCTGGCGCTAGTCCTCTTCAACACCAACGAATTCCTCCACCCCGACTAGATTAACTAAATTAGGGACAGTCACCGCAATTACCGAATAAGCCCTACCCCATTTCCCCTCAACCATCGGACAAACCATGAACCCCCACTTCACCCAAGCCCGCTCCCGCCGCGAATTCCTCGAACGCTCCGGCCTCGGCTTCGGCGCCCTCGCCGCCAGCTACCTCCTCGGGAACGACGCCCAGGCCGCCCCGGCGTCCGCCGTGAACCCATTCGCGCCCAAGAAGCCCCACTTCCAAGCCAAGGGCAAAAACGTCATCTACCTCTACATGCACGGCGGCCCCAGCCACATCGACACCTTCGACCCCAAGCCCCTCCTCGCCCAGCTCGACGGCAAACCCGTCCCCCCCAGCTTCGGCAAAGTCGACTTCCAATTCACCAAAATGGAAAAGGTCCCCCTCATGGCCTCCCGCCGCGTCTTCAAAAAGCGCGGCCAATCGGGCCTCGAAATCAGCGACCTCTTCGAACACACCGCCGCCCACGCCGACGACCTGGCCGTGATTCGCTCCTGCCACCACGACGGCTTCACCCACATCACCGGCCAAAACTGGATGAACACCGGCTGGGCCCGCGTCGGCCGCCCCAGCATCGGCAGTTGGGTCGTCTACGGCCTCGGCAGCGAATCCGACAACCTGCCTGCCTACGTCGTCATGCTCGACGGCGGAATCAAAGGCGGCTCCCCCCTCTACGGCTCCGGCTTCCTCCCCGCCGCCTACCAGGGCACCCCTCTCCGTGCCGAAAATCCGCCCATCCTCAACGTCAACCGCCCTAACGAAATCACCGCCCCCGAACAGCGCCAGATGTTCGACCTCCTTCAGCAGTTCAACGCCGGTCACAAAGACACCCGCGCTGGCGACACCGAACTCGCCGCAAGAATGGCGTCCTACGAACTCGCCTTCAAAATGCAAATGTCCGTCCCCGAAGTTGCCGACATCAGCAAGGAAACCGAAGCGACGAAAAAGCTCTACGGCCTCGACGACAACATGACCGCCGAGTTTGGCCAGCAATGCCTCATGGCCCGCCGCCTCGTTGAACGAGGGGTTCGTTTTGTCCAACTCTACTCCGGCGGCAGAAAAGGCAGCGAAGTCGGCTGGGACGGACACAACCAGTGCGACCAGAACCACGAATTCATGGCGAAGAAGGTCGACAAACCCATCGCCGGCCTCCTGGCCGACCTGAAAAGCCGCGGCCTTCTGGAAAACACAGTAGTCCTCTGGGGCGGCGATTTCGGCCGCACGCCCTTCACCGACGGCGCCGAAGGCGGCAGCGGCAACCGCAACGGCCGCGACCACAACCCCTACGGCTTCACCGTCTGGATGGCCGGCGGCGGCATCAAGGGCGGCAAGGTGATCGGAGGCACCGACGAAATCGGCCTCCGCGCCACCCAGGACCCCATGACGATGCACGACCTCCACGGAACCCTGTTAAGCCTGCTCGGCCTCGACCACAAAAAGCTGACCTACTTTTTCCAAGGCCGCGACTTCCGCCTAACCGACGTCCACGGCGAAAACACCTTCGCCCACCGCCTCCTGTAAAACAACCGCAATATTCTGGTGTCAGTCACCTCATTTTTTTCCGTAAAACGAAAATACGATCACAAGACTTCAAAATAAATATTTCCCCACCCAATCTCAATCCCCTCAATCACTTACCCCATCCAGTACCAAAATCAGAACAGTCCCGACCCCCAAAAACGCATGCTAGAAGTGGTTATAGGAGGATATTTCCTATGCCAACGCTGCAACAGAAACAACAGCGTGCCATGCAAGCCAGAATCA
>CANIFK010000434.1 GCA_947466555.1 Acidobacteriota bacterium
CGGTCGACGGACGGGACCTTTGATGTTGTGGCCCGGCAGGTGTCGTGGGTGAACAATCCCAAGGTAACGATCAATGCGGCGGTGGCGCTGCGGTTTGGGAAGGCGAAGTCGACGTTGGAGTTCTATGCCCTGCCGCAACAAAAGCTGGTGGTGAATGGGGTGGATACGCCGATTCCGACGCAAGACACGACGCTGCCATCGGGCGTGAATCTGAAGCTGGCGTACGGCGGGATTCTGGTGGACCACGAGGGGCACGAGGTGCTGGTGACCCTGCGGGCGGGCTACCTGGATTATGGAATGCGCCGGACAGTGAATCCGAGCGTCAGTTACCGGGGCGGACTGATTGGGAATCGAGACGGTAAGGCGGAGAACGACATGATTTTGCCGGACGGGACGGTGACGCCGGTGCCAGCGGACGCGGCGGCGCTAGCGGCGTTTGGCGAGGCGTGGCGTGTTCCGGCGGGTGAGAAGTATTTTGGCGTGCCGCATCCGGCGGCGCCGAAGCCGACGGAGACGTCGGAGGTGGAACCGGCGAAGGTGGACTCGGCGCGGAGGTCGTGCCGTGACGCCGGGATTAGCCAGATGCTGGCGCTGAAGCACTGCACCTTTGACGTTTCGCGGACGGGCAACAATGCATTCGTGGAAAGCGCGCGGCAGTTCCAGGACGAGGTGAAGGCGGTGCCGCCGGCACAGTTGAAGGGCGGCGACCAGCGGACGGCGGCGGCGATTGTGAGTGGTGCGGATGTGGAACCGGCACCGGCTGGCGGTGGCGGCGGCGGGCTGATTGCATTGGGCGAGGCGTTGGTCCGCGGGAGTCAGCACACGATGAATGGCCACTACATTACGTTCCAGCCGGATGGGAACCTGTGCGTGTATACGACGGCCAAGCAGTATGTGTGGTGCATCAACGACTATCCGAACGTGCGGTACCAGGAGTCGCAAAAGGTTTTGTTCACGACAGACGGGCGGTTGACGGTGTTGAACGGGAGCAATCAGACGGTGTGGCAGCAACCGGCACAGGGCGCGGGGGCGGGGTCGAGGATGCAAATCACCCGCGAAGGGGCTTTGCAGATTCTGGGGCCGAATGGCGCGGTGAGCTGGTCGTCGAAGTAGGACTGTAGCTGGACGAATCGGGCGTGTCCGCGGCGCCCGGCGGCTTTTCTGGAAACAGAGGGCGGCCGGGCGTCATCTGCTATCATGCAGGATTGGTCATGGCAGGCGAGGACATCACAACGCTATTGCGGGCGTGGGGATCGGGCGACGCGACGGTGTCCGACGAGTTGTTCCAAGCCATTTATAGCCAATTGCGTTCGCTGGCGAGGCATCATTTGCGGTCCCGGCCGGGGGTGACGGTGACGCCAACGGTACTGATCAACGAAGCGTTTCTAGCGCTGGCGGCGGACCCGAAGAACGACTGGCGGGACCGGGTGCAATTCTTCGCGTTTACGGCGACGGTGATGCGACGGCTGATGAGCGCGCATGCGCGGCAGAGGGCGGCTGGGAAGCGGGGCGGGGGAGCCGAGGCGTCGCCGTTTGACGAGTCGGCTTATCCGGTTTTTGACCGCGGGCTGGACGCGGCCAAGCTGGACGACGCGTTGACGGCGTTGGAGAAGCTGGAGCCGTCGCAGGCCCGGATCGTGGAGCTCCGCTTTTTTGGCGGGCTAACGGTGGAAGAGGTGGCCACGTTCCTGGGGGTGTCGGAGCGGACGGTGATCCGGCAGTGGGGGCTGGCGAAGGCGTGGCTGGCGGGTGAGCTGGGCGCCACGAACGCTGGAGAACCAGTAGTTTCAATCTAACGGGACTCCCGCGCGGTGGCGCGGGTGTCCCGATTTATTGGTTAGCTATCGCGCTTGGGACGCGGGCTGCGGATGGGGCTGCGCTTTTTGAAGTCGCCGCCGCCGTCCTTCTTGAACGGGGGCTTGTAGGGAGGCCGGTCGCCGCGAGCGCCGAAGCTCTTCTTGAAGAAGGGCGGACGGTCGCCGGCGTTCTTTTCGCCGTAGGTTTTCTTGAAGGGCGGGCGATCGTCACCGCCGCGGAACGGCGGGCGGTCATCGCCGCCACGGAAGGGCGGACGGCTAGGCCGATCGTCTCCACCGCGGAATGGGGGACGAGACGGACGGTCGTCGCCACCGCCGAAGCGCTTGGGCGGACCGTCATTGCGGAACGGCGGGCGGGAGGGCCGATCGTCACCACCACGGAAGGGGGGACGGCTGGGCCGATCGTCGCCACCACGGAAAGGGGGCCGGCTGGGACGGTCGTCCCCGCCACGGAAGGGCGGACGGGACGGACGGTCATCGCCACCGCCACGATACGGAGGACGGTCGGCGCCGCCGCTGAAACGCTTGGGCGGACGATCGTCACCACCATACGGCGGGCGCGGGGGACGGTCGTCCGAGCCGTATTGGCGGGGCGGACGATCATCGCGATCGAAGCGGCGCGGGGGGCCGTCGCCATCAAAACGGCGCGGCGGACGATCCGGACGCTGCTGCGGGCGTTCGTCAAACGGCTTCACTTCCGAGCCACCGGGCTTGATGGCGCGGGGCGGACGGAGGGGCTGGTTTTCCAGGGCTTCCGGCGGGCGCTTGTCGCCGAATTCGACGTCGCGCGGGGCGACGGCGGACTTCTTCGGCTTCTTCACCATCACTTCATGTTCGATGCTGCGGAGGATGCCATCGGCGGTTTGGAGGACGGCGCGAATGGCGGCCACGTTATGCACGCGGACGATGTGGGCGCCTTCGAGGACCGAGGCGACGACGGCGGCGGCGGTGGCGCGATCGGCATCTTCCACTTCCTGCTGGCCGAGGAACGACTTGCGGGAGGGGCCGACGAGGATGGGCAGGTCGAGCCCGACCATTTCGCCGAGGCGGGCGATCAGCTCATAGTTCTGTTCGCCGCGTTTGCCGAAGCCGAGGCCCGGATCGAGGATGATGCGATTGCGTTCGACGCCGGCGCGGCGGGCGCGGTTGATGCCGGCTTCGAGATCGTCCATGACCGACTTCATGGGGTAGGCCATGGTGCCGAGCTTGGCCCAGGTTTCGGGCGTGCCGCGCATGTGGTTCAGGATGAGGCCGGCGTTGGCTTCGGCGACCACTTTGGCGAGTTCCATGTCGAACGTCAGGGTGCTGGCGTCGTTGATGAATTCAGCACCGTTTTCGAGCGCCTTGATGGCGACTCCGGATTTGCTGGTGTCGACCGAGATCGGCACACTCAGCTTGCCCTTGAGGCGTTTCAGGACCGGGATGAGCCGGCGGAGTTCTTCGGCTTCCGAGATACGCTCGGAACCGGGGCGTGTTGATTCGGCGCCAATGTCGATGATGTCGGCGCCTGCTTCTTCCAATTCAATGGCTCGCGCGGCGGCGCGATCCGGATCCATGTTGAGTCCACCGTCGGAAAACGAGTCCGGCGTGACGTTAATAATGCCCATGATGAGCGTACGATCACCGAGCTGTACTTCACGCTCGGCCAGCTTCATCAGGTACCGCTTGGGGCGAATCATCCTGTTACCTTCTTCCACTTTTTGCCAGCACGGATCACGTATTCGCCCGGGAAGGCGAGGGTGATAAATTCCGTGATTTTTTGGCCGTTTACTTCTACTGATCCGGCTTTCACCAGCCGGTTGGCGTCACTGGTGGACGCGGCGATGCCGGCCTTTGCCAGCACTTTGTCGATTCGCAAAGAAGGCTCGGTGATCGAGACCGTCTCAATATCGGCGGGGACTTCCCCGCCGGCCACCACGCGGACCCATTCCGAGGCGGCGCGTTCGGCGTCGGCCCGGGAATGGAAATCGGCAATGATGAGCTTGGCCAGCTCCATCTTGGTTTCTTTGGGATGGGCTTTCTTATACTGCTGAATTTCGATAAGGGTCTTATCGGTCAGCAACTCAAAATACCGGAACATCAAATCGTCACCGATGGACATTAATTTCCGGAACATCTCCTCGGGCGATTCGGTGATACCGACATAGTTGCCTTTGGATTTGGACATTTTCTCGACGCCGTCGAGGCCTTCGAGAAGGGGGACTGTTGCCACGATCTGCGGGGGCTGGCCGAACGATTTTTGCAGTTCGCGCCCGACCAGGAGGTTGAACTTCTGGTCGTTGCCGCCGAGTTCGACATCGGCCTTGAGGGCGACCGAGTCGTACCCCTGGGCGAGGGGGTAGAGGAATTCGTGGACGGAGATGGGAGTGTGATCGGCGTAGCGCTTGGCGAAGTCGTCGCGCTCGAGGATGCGGGCCACGGTGTAGTGGGAGCAGAGGCGGATGACGTCTTCGAACTTCATGCCTTCGAGCCAGCGGGAGTTGAAGCTCACTTCCGTTTTTCCGGGATCGAGGATTTTGAAGACCTGGGATTTATAGGTCTCGGCATTGCGATCGATGTCTTCGCGGGAGAGCGGGGGACGGGTGAGGTTGCGGCCGGTGGGGTCGCCGATGAGGCCGGTCATGTCACCGATCAGGAAGATGACCTGGTGGCCGAGGTCCTGGAAGTGTTTCATCTTCCGGAGCAATACGGTATGGCCCAGATGGAGATCGGGGGCGGTGGGGTCGAACCCAGCCTTCACACGCAACGGGCGGCCCAGTTTGAGCCGCTCTCGGAGATCCTCTTCCCGGATCATTTCCGAGAAGCCTTTGCGAAGGTAGGTGACCTGTTCGTCGATAGAAATCGCAGTCACTTCCAACCATTATTGCGCACTGGGGGATTGATCCCCATTTGGCGGGTGCATTTCGCCCCGGAATTGCGCGGCTGGTCCCTTCGCTAGAACGAATTGCGGGGTGGGGCGTATTGCCGGATATGTGGTACTTAACCGTTCTGACGATGCTAGCGTTTTCTCCGCTGATGGCGGCGGAGTTGGAAGAGTGGCGACGGAGTGAGGATTGGGAAGTAGCCTTGGGGCGGGCAGGGGAGATGGCGCGGGCGCGACGGTTCGCCGAGGCGGGGGAGCTGTTTCAACACTTGGCGGAGGCGGCGGAACGGTATCAGTTTCCGTTGTTGATGAAGGCCAAGTGCGTGAACAATTACGGGGCGATGCTGATGGCGAATGGGCAGTTTGCCGAGGCGGAGAAGCGATACCGGGAGGCGGTGCGGTATTGGGCGGGGGCGACCGGGGAGGAGAGTGACGAGACGGCGACGACGTTGAACAATCTGGGGGAGCTGTACCGGCGGATGGGGCGGTACGCGGAGGCGGAGGAGGTGTTGCGGAGATCGCTAGGGATTCGGGAGAGGTTGGGGAAGAATAACGAATTGCGGGTGGCGGGGGCGC
>CANIFK010000435.1 GCA_947466555.1 Acidobacteriota bacterium
AGCTTCGAGCCCAAGCCTTCCCGCTCCGTCAGCGTCAGCCAGATATCGTGCAAACGGTCCACATCCTCCGGCCACAATCGCGGCGGGTGCGGCCCCAGGTTCACATACGTGGGCTTCCGATCGGGACTGATAATCTCCAACGAAAACGGATGCCGCGGCTCCGGCAACTGCTCCCACGCCAGCCCAATCCGCCGCGCCAACTCGTCGCTGATCATCCGCGCCGAAATCCCCGTCACCAGCCGCGACGCCTTCAACGTCGCCGCCGCCTGGCACATCGCCCCGAACGGATCGCTCGCCGGCACAACCAACAGCTCCACCGGCTTCCCTTCCCGCTCCGCCACCGTCACCACCCGCGAAAACAGCTCCTGCTCATACGTCCCGAATAACTGCTCGTCCTGCAACTCAAACTCGCCCGCCCCCGCCGAAATCGGATGTACCGTCATCACCACAACGTCATGCCGCCGCAGGTTCGTCTTCTCCAGAACCCGCTTCAAATGCTCCATGTTGTTGTAGTCGCGCAACGCCACCAGCACACACCCCGGCCGCGCCTTCAAATGCGCCACGTCCACCTGCGGCTGATGGTCCAGGTTGAACTCTTCCAACCCCTTCTTCGCCCCCACCTTCGCCCGCCGCTTGTTCACTTTCTCGGAAACGATAAACAACGCAAACAACAGCAAAGTGAACGAAATCCCGTAGATCGTCGCAATCTTCTTCGTGAACAGATTCGCAATCGCCACAAAGAACAGCGCGCCCACCGTCAGCCCCAGCCCGATCGGCCACTCCCGCCCGCCAATCTTCAAATTGAACGGTGTCTTGTACTCTTGATCGGTGCGCTGGAACCGCAGCGCCAACACGCCCAGCCCCTTCAAGAAGAAGCTCCACACCACGCCAAACGCATACGCCTCGCCCAACAGGTACAGGTCGCCCTGGCTGCCGATAATCGTCGCCACCTGCAGCAGCGTGATCATGTTCACAATCCGGAACGTCGTCCCGAACTTCACGTGAGGCTTCCGGAACCAGTTCAGCAACACGCCGTCTTCGGCCACCCGGTTCAACACGCCATTGGCGCCAATCAGACTCGTGTTCACCGCGCCCGACAAAATCAACACGCCAATGATCACAACGAAGATGTGGAAGATCAGCTTCAACATGTGCGGGCCTTCCAAGCTCATCGCCAGGCCCCCAAGCAGATTGTCCTTATACTGCGGCCGGATCGAATCCGGAATAATCATCACCGCCAGAATAGACAACAACCCCGTCGATAGCGTCGCGTAAATGCAAACGATGTTCGCCGTAATCCGCAGGTTCTTCAACTTCGGATACGCAATCTCCCGGTACACCTGCGCCAGCGTCTCAAACCCGCTCATCGCCAGCAGCGAATGGCCAAACCCGACCACCATCAACACCACCGGCAACTGCGCCCAGAACGTCCCGTGCAGCCAACCCAGGCTCTCTTCGTTCATCGTCAGGTTGGACGGCAACGGCGGCGGCGGCAATGGCGCCCCGCCCCGGATCAATAGCGTCACCCCGCACCAGATCAACATGCAAACCACCATCACCGTCGTGATCTGCATAATGTGCAACGCGTGCCCCGACGACTCGTGGATCCCGCGGATATTCGACCGCCAGAACCACGCCGTAACGACAACTGCAAAAAACACCGCGAACAAATTCGGCGTCACATGCAACGGCACCTGCGCCAGCTCCGCCATCTCGTTCACCAGATGGCCCAGATACTGCCCCGCCGACACAGCCGAAATCGGCCCCGTCAAAATGTAGTCCACCACCAGCGCCGAAACCGAAAGCTTCGCCATCGACGGCCCGATCGAATCCCGGACAACCACATACACGCCGCCCCGCACAAACATCCCGCAGCTCTCCATGTAAATGGAGCGCACCGCGAAACTGAAGAACATCACCGACAGCACAAACCAAGGTGCCGACTTCCCAATCGCCGATTCCGTGATCCCGCCGACGTAGTACATCGTCGACGCCAGATCGGAAAGAACAATGGCGGCACCCCGCCAAAAGGAAATGAACGAAAGGGCTACGGTTGTGGCAACGACTACTTTCGATGTCGTTGCCATGCGCTCTGCAGGCTCAGGCATTACAGGTTCCATAATAGCGCCCAATTTGCGGCACCATGGGTGTAGGATGATCCTCCCTCCCCCAGTGGCGCAAATTCTCTCGCGCCTCCACGACGGCGGCCACAAAGCCTATCTGGTCGGCGGCTGCGTTCGCGATCACCTCCTCGGTCGCCAGCCCAAGGATTTCGACGTCGCCACCGACGCCCAACCCACCGAACTCACCGCCCTCTTCCCCGGCGCCGAACTCATCGGAGCCCACTTCGGCGTCATCCTCTGGCACGGCGTCGAAATCGCGACATTCCGTTCCGACGGCCCCTACCTCGACGGCCGCCACCCCCAATCCGTCCACTTCGAAACCGACCCCGCCCGCGACGCCGCCCGCCGCGATTTCACCATCAATGGCCTCTTCTACAACCCCCAGACCAACCAAATCATCGACCACGTCAACGGCCGCCAGGACCTCGCCAACAAAACCATCCGCGCCATCGGCGACGCGAACCGAAGGTTCGCCGAAGACCACCTCCGCCTGCTAAGAGCGGTTCGTTTCGCCGCCCGCTTCGAATTCGAAATCGAACCCGCCACCGCCCACGCCATCCGCGCCCACAGCCCGCAAATCCAAACCGTCTCCCCCGAACGCATTCGCGACGAAGTCTCCCGCATCTTGACCGAGCCCCATCCCCGCCGAGGCCTAGAACTCCTCGACGAACTAAACCTGCTCGAACAAATCCTCCCCGAAGTAAAGGCGCTCCAAGGCGTCCGCCAGCCCCCGAACTTCCACCCCGAAGGCGACGTCTGGACCCACACGTTGATGATGATGGAGGGCCTCGACAAGCCAACGATCACCCAAGCCTGGGGCGTCCTCCTGCACGACATCGGCAAGCCCCCCACGTTCACCGAAACGGACCGCATCCGCTTCAACGGCCACGAAAGCGTAGGAGCCCGCATGGCCACCGAAATCCTTCACCGTCTGAAATACCCCAACGAAGTCATCGAAACGGTACACGAACTGGTGGCCCAGCACATGAAATTCCTGGCCGTGAAAACCATGCGCGCCAGCACCCGCAAGCGCTTCCTCCGCCACCCCATCATGCCGGAGCTATTGGAACTCCACCGCCTGGACGCCGTGTCGTCCAACGGCCACCTCGAAGCCTACAACCGATGCCGCGAAGAGCTGGCAATCACCCCACCCGAAGCCCTAACCCCCAAGCGCCTCCTGACCGGCGACGACCTGATCAACATGGGCATCCCCAAAGGTCCCCAAATCGGCCAAATCCTCAAGGAACTCGAAGACGCCCAGCTAGAAGGCCGCATCACAACCGAACAAGAAGCCCGCGCCCTCGTCGCCGCTAAACACCTCACCCAAGCCAGCGATCCACCCACCCGCAAAACCGGCCCGCCAACTCCCCTTCCACGCCAAGATATCTCCGAATGACACCATCTCCCATCGATCCGCCAGGATCCGCCTGCCACGCCATCCATGTGTGGAAGATTGCTTTGTCGCTGTGTCGCTTTCGATCGAAAGCCCAGGCGCCGTTGGGGATCCCGGCGACCACGCTCTGCGCGTGAGCCCAAATCCGGCAGTCCGCGGCAATCATCTCCGCCGCAAACGATTCGGTCATTCCGTCGCTCACATTGTTCGGCATCAACCAAACACCCAGGCATCCGCTCGGCGTGTCACCGACTACCAGCCCGTCGGCGGGCATCTGCTCTGGAATGTCCCCAAAGCTTGCGTCCCGAAGTATCCGCCGCAGGTCACTATATCGGCCATCATCATTAGCTGAATCCATGTCCGCCACAATCCCCAGCCCGCCCATATCATCCGGACGGTAGTTGTCACGGATTGCCGTTGGAATCTGCCCAAAACTGCCCGCGACGACGAACCGTATCTGGACCGTTCCACGCCGCAGCACTTCCCCCCGCGTGACCTCCTCGAATCCCCGGCGCAAAAGGAACTGGAAGAGAAACCAGCGGTCGGTCGTACCCTCTACGATCAAGAGCCGAACGCCTGCCGTCATTACCGAAGCTCCGCCGCCGCGTCCCGCGACGCCCACAACTCCCCTTCACTATATTCAACCGCCTCAATCTCCCCACCTCTGCTCTGCAGTCGAATCAGGCATCCATTCACAGCCTCAACGTCTTTAGTCGCAATCGAAAACGCCCCGATCGCATCCTCGCTGTGGGTGGTCGCAAAAATCTGCACCTGCAAATCCATCGCCAAATTCACCAGCAACCGCCACATTTCAACCTGTACTGAATAGTGGATGCCAATCTCCACCTCATCAATCAACAGCACTCCGTTCCGAGCCGCAACAGCCGAGAGCGCAAGTCCAAAAAATCGCATCGCCCCCTCGCCCAGGCTCCTCAGCGGTACTGGCCGTTCCGCCCCGCGAACCTTCGCGACACAACTGCTTTCCCGTTCCCCCGGCACAACTGAGACTCTCTCGATCTCAGGAAAGCTCTCCCGCATCAAACGGTTCAGCCGGTCCTCCATGTCCGTCAACGCTACCCCCTGCCATAGCGAACCGATGCGCTGCCTCGAAACGCCCTCGGTTCCAACAAAAACACAGCTCGCCTCCGGTCGTTTCTGTGAGACACCCCCATATCTGGGCGACGTAGAGAGCCCATTCTCGTCAAGTATGTGCCGCCGCCGTGGCGACTCAACGGCAAGCCCAACCTCCGCAAAATCTATCGCGTCCGCAGAGACAGGCGCAAACCGAAGAAAACCGGCCGCATCCTGCGAGCGCCAATACAGTCCCGGTGTCACACTCACAAAATCCTCGCCCGCAGAAATCCTAAACCCACCGCCAGCGTCCGCCCCCCGGCGGCACAACCCGCTCAATGCCACCAAATCAGGTTTCGTGGCATCAGCAAATCCCTCTTCTCTAGCCCGGCAAATATCACGAAAGACTTCAGGTGCACCGTCAGAAGCCAGTATCCGAATCGCCTCCAGCACAGACGATTTCCCGGAACTATTCCGGCCAACAAGTAAATTCACGTCACCCAATCGCGGGATCGTCAGATGCTTGAAGCGCCTGAAATTTTCAATCGCAAGCGTGCGAAAGGGCCCGCGCCTCACTGTGTCCTGCGCCATGCCCATTAGGTTACACTACACCTCCATAGCCGCCCGGCACGCCGCAATCAACGCCCCCATCCCCGTCCCTCCC
>CANIFK010000436.1 GCA_947466555.1 Acidobacteriota bacterium
CGGTTGTTGTTTTTGTCGGCAATGTAGATGTTGCGTTGGACGTCGACGGCGATGCCGTAGGGGGAACTGAGAGTGGCAGCGGTGGCGGGGCCGCCGTCACCGGAGAGGCCGGCGGGGCCGGTGCCGGCGATGGGGGCGAGGACGCTGGTGAGGGCGTCGAGCTTCAGGACCTGGTTGGCGGCGGCGATGTAGAGATTGCCCGCGTCATCGACGGCGACGCCGGTGGGGGTGTTGGGCTGGGCGACAGTGGAGATGATGTTGGAGCCGACGGCGATTTTGCGGATGCGGTTGTTGGAGTAATCGGAGACGAAGAGATTGCCGGCGGGATCGAGGGCGACGGCGAGGGGGTTATTGAGGGCGGCGGCGAAGGCGGGGCCGTTGTCACCGAAGAAGCCGGGGGCGCCGGTGCCGGCGATGGTGGTGATGAAGCCGGTGGCGGCGTCGATGCGGCGGACGCGGTGGTTCATGGTGTCGGCGAAAAAGACGTTGCCGCTGCCATCGACGGTGAGACCCTGCGGGTTGAAGAGCTGTGCCGATGCGGCGGGGCCGTTATCGCCGGAGAAGCCGGCTGAGCTGGTGCCGGCGATGGTGCGGATGATGCCGTTGCCGATGGCGCCCCAGGGGGTGTAGGCACCGTTGGTTGCGGCCTGGGCGATGACAAACGACTGGCCGGCGGCGGTGACGGTGGCGATGCGGCCGGTGGTGCCGGCGTTGGCGGTGAAGGTGAGCGTGATGGTTTGGGTGCCGGTGCCGGAGGTGGGGGAAACGGTGAGCCAGGAGGCGGAGCTGGCGGCCGTCCAATTATCGGTGGGCTGAACGCTGACGGTGAAGGTGCGGGAGCCAGCGCCGGGGGCCGCGGTGGCGGTGTTGAGCGGCGTGGCTGAGCCGGGCTGGGTGACGGTGTACTGCTTCTCGTTGACGCTGATGATGGCGGTGCGGCTGAGGTAGGAGCTGTTCGTGGTGAAGCTGAAGGCGATGACTGAGGTGCCTGTGCCGCTGGGGGTGGTGACGGTGAGCCAGCTGGCGTTGCTGGTGACGACCCAGAGAGCGCCGGTGGGGATGGTGTTGTTGACGAAGAAATTGCTGGAACTGGCGGTTTGGCCGACGGTGGTGGAGGTGGCGTTGAGGGTGATTAGGGGGGAGGTGGTGTCGAGGAACGAGATGCGGTGATTGGCGGTATCGGCGATGAAGACGTTGCCGAGGCCATCGACGGCGACGCCGCGGGGGAAGGAGAGCTGGGCGGCGCCGGAGCCCTGGGTGCCGGTGCCGGCGATGGTGGTGATGGTTCCGGCGGCGATTTTACGGACGCGGTGGTTGTTGCTGTCGGCGATGTAGACGTTGGCGGCGGCATCGATGGCGAGGCCGATGGGGTATTGGAGTTGCGCGGAGGTGGCGGGGCCGTTGTCGCCGGAGAAGCCCTGGACGCCGGTGCCGGCGATGGAGGTGATGGTGCCGGAGGTGATTTTGCGGATGCGGGCGTTGAGGTAGTCGGCGATGTAGATGCTGCCGGTGGTGTCGAGGGCGACGCTGAACGGAGATGCGAGCTGGGCGGAGGTGGCGGGGCCGCCGTCGCCGGAGAAGCCTTGGACGCCGGTGCCGGCGATGGTGGAGATGTTGCCGGCGGAGATCTGGCGGATGCGGTTGTTGAAGGAGTCTGCGATGAGGATGTTGCCGGTGGGATCGAGGGTGATGCCTTGGGGGGCGTTCAACTGGGCGGAGGCGGCGGGGCCGTTGTCACCGGAGAAGCCGGCGGCGCCGGTGCCGGCGATAGTCGTGATGGTTTGTGTGGTGGCGTCGATTTTGCGGATGGCGTGGTTGGAGGAGTCGGCGATGTAGAGGTTGCCGGCGGGGTCGATGGCGATGGCGCCGGGGTCGCGGAGTTGGGCGGCGGCGGCGGGGCCATTGTCGCCGGAGTAGCCGGGGGTGCCGGTGCCGGCGATGGTGGTGATGATTTGGGTGGCGGCGGTGGTCTTGCGAATGCGGTGGTTGGCGGTGTCGGCGATGAAGAAGTTGCCGTTGGCGTCGATGGCGACGGCGGCGGGGGAGCTTATGCGGGCGGCGGTGGCGGGGCCGTTGTCGCCTGTTGCGCCGGCGGTGCCGGTACCGGCGATGAGGGTGAGGGTGCTGGGGGAGTTGGGCGCCCAGGGGTTGTAGCGGCCGGTGGCGCCGAGCTGATTGACGGTGAAGGGGCGGCCGTTGACGAAGATGGTTGCCTGGCGGGGGAGGGTGGAGGGGTTGGCGGTATAGGAGTAAGTGATGGTTTGATTGTTAGTTGTGAATGTTAGCCAGGAGTTACTGCTGGCGGCGGTCCAGGCTTCGTTGGCAGTTACTGTCAGCGTGCCGGAGCCGGCGGAGGGCGGGACTTGGGCGTTGGGGGCGGAGAGGGCGACGGTTTCGCGGTTGGCGAGGACGGCGGTGGCGGCGCGGGGTTGTTGTTTGGCTGTTCCGGTTGGCTGGGGGGTGAGGATGGCTTTGGCGGTGGCGGTGGGGACGAGGTTGTCCCAGTTGGCGCCCCAGGCCCAGGTGCGGCCGGCGGTGTCGGTGGCGAGGGAGTAATCGGCGCCGGCGTCGATATCGGTGATTTCCGGGAGGTTTTCGAGCTTTTGGAACGTGGAGCGGGTGGTGATGGTGCCATCGCCCAATTGGCCCATGGTGTTTTGGCCGGCGGTCCAGACGGAGCCGTCGTTTGTGAGGAGGAGGGTGTGGTTAGCGCCGGCGGCTAGTTTTTTGACGCCTTGGGGGGTGTTGGGGACGATTTGCCAGGTGCGGGTGGCGCGGCGCCATTCGTGGACGGCGCCCTGGGCGTCGAGGGCGAGGACGCGGTGGGTGGTGGCGGACAATTGGCGGACGTCTTTTACTCGGCCGATCGATTCGGCGTTGGTGTCGGTGAGTAAGTGGATCTCCTGGGAAAGGGCGGGCAGGGCGAGGGAGATGGCGAGGAGAGCAAAGATACGGTACGTCACGGTATTGTCCAGCCTTTGATTAACTGCCGTTAGTTTGGCATATACGGGGTGAGGTTGGAAGGGAGGGGGGGGCGGTGTTCTCTGGGTGACTCGGAGTCTTCGGGTAGGGGGAATTCGGTAATTGCGGTGACTGTCCCTAATTTTTGGCGGGACACGCTAGGTCGTGTCGTTCCACCAACGTCATCGCGCCGAAGAGATGACTCGCCTGGTGGAGCGTAACCACGGCGAAGCAACAAGTTCGGTAACCGTTCCAATCTCACCGTTTTGCCGATTCCGCAAGGCTCTGCACGCGCGTACGAGCCGCTCCGCGCAGGGCCCCGCAAAGAACCTCGCAGCTGAGCGTTTACAGATTAAGATGAGGTTGTCTCAAATGAACCGATCCGTGTTTCACCATCTTTACTCCCAGTCGATGCATCCGCTGGAAATGATAGATGAGCACTACAGGCAAGCGCTGCGAACTTGGCTGTGTGGTGGCTGCAAACGTCCGCGTCCTGGGATTGGGGCCGTCGATGTGACTGTTGAGAAGGAGAGCACTCGAAGCCGAGCGGCGTTGAACCTTGTTGCGGGTACGGGTGTCGCGATCGCTAGGCGGGAAGTGTTGTTTACCCTGGGAGTCGAACGCGTCTCGCGAGATCTGTATCTCGGGAACGTACTGCGGCGCAGTGGCACTCCATATGAAGATCTCGTGACGTTTCGGGGTAGGCGGGCTCTGATTGTTCGCGGGAAAAAGCACGTTGCTAATGGACAATGCTCTGAATGTGGTCATGCAGCTTACTTCTCGATGATCGGAGGTCGTTATCTTCATGGTCTTCCCCCTCCAGGTCACGACCTTTTCGAAAGCCAATTATGGGGGCTGGTCTTTTCGGATGAGATCGCAAGAGGCCTCGATCTCGGAAGTTGGAAGTGTGTGACCCATGAAGTCCTTCCCGTTCGTGATAAGCCGTTAGACGGATTAGGCGATATTGGCGCCATCGCCGATCGGGACAGTAGTTGCGGGAACTGATGGGCAGTTCAGAATAGTGAAGCGTCGGTGGCTTCGTCTGCGGCGAGTACGATCACGAGAGCGGACGATCAGTGGGCTGTAGCGGGGAAACGCGTGGAGTCGAAGTACAACTATGGCGGGTCGGAGAACACGAACACGTTTGCGTGTGACGGGTTGGGAACATGGCGGCGGGGCACGTGAACGACCGGTTGCGGGCGGGAACGCCCTCGATTGTGGCCGCGGATATGACGAAGTTCCGGCCGTCGTATCCCGGGCTGGGGATCTTCGCGGGGTATTTGCGGGAGGGGGAGGAGAAGGTTATTGTGGAGCGGGTGCGGGCGATTTTGTCAGGGAAAGGGTAAGGAGATGCGAGCACTGTTTTTGTTGGCCGTGACGCTACAGGCGCAGCCGGACGTGGCGGTGGTGGAGAAGATCGCCGGGAAGGTGGGGTTCTATACCAGCGCGGGGGCACGGACGAGCGATGTGAAAGTCGGGACGTATCCGCACGAGATTGTGCGGTCGTTGGACCGGAAATCGCTGTACGTGACCGATAACGGCATTCTGTGGATGCAGTATGCGGGCAAGGGCGGGAATACGATTTCGGTGATCGATGTGGCGACGCGGACGAAGAGTGGCGTCATCGACCTGGGCGAGTACCGGCGGCCGCATGGGATGGCGGTGCATCCGGAGACGGGGCAGATTGTGGTGACGATTGAGAATCCGGACGGGCTGCTGCTGGTGGACCCGAAGGAGAAGAAGGTGGTGCGGAAGTTCGATGTGCAGGGGAAGTCGCCGCATATGGTGCTGTTTGGGCCGGGCGGGAAGCGGGCGTATGTGTCGAACACGAATAGTGGAACAGTGGCTTCGATTGAGATCGCGACTGGGAAGGTGACGCTGATTCCGACGGGAAAGTATCCGCAGGGCGGCGTGCTGGCGCCGGATGGGAAAACGATTTATCTGACCAATGCGGAGAGCAACAAGATATCCCTCATCAACACGGCGACGGACCGGGTGACGGGGGAGATTGCGACCTCGGTGTATCCGAACCGGGTGACGATTACGCCGGATGGCAAGACACTGGTGTATTCGCTGGGGCAGGGTGGCGAGGCGGTGGGGTTTGCCGATGTGGCGTCGCGGAAGGAGACCGGGACGGTGGGGCTGGGCGGGCAGCCGTTATCGCTGACGCTGACCAAGGACGGGAAGTTTGCGTTTTCCGGTGTGCAGGCGGCGGGGAAGATTCATGTGATCGACGTGGCGCAGCGGAAGATCGTCCGGACGATTGTGACGCCGAAGGACGCGGGGCC
>CANIFK010000437.1 GCA_947466555.1 Acidobacteriota bacterium
CCCCACCGGCGGCAAGATCCCCAACAACCCCCGTCCAAACCTGTTTCCCAACGGTCTTAGCCGCCAGCCCCACCTGCGGCAGCCCGACCGGCCGCACCTGTAGCTGGTCCCGCTCCCCGCCCGTAAACCGCGGCGCACAAAGCGCAACCAGCCCCAGGGCAATGACCGCGACAATCGCCGTCAGCTTCCGGCGCCATTCCAGCCTGCCAAAGCCCACCCCTTCAGTCTAGTCCCTCAGCGGCTCCGTCCCCTCGCTCAGAATGTCCAGATAGGCCTTGTAGGCATACCGCTTGTTCCGTTTCCCGGTTCCATAGCGGCTCAGAATCTCCAGTTTCTCTAACCGGTCGATCGCGGCCTGCACGGTCGGATAGCTGAGTCCCGTTTTCTCCGCCACACGAGGGATTGTCACCACCGGGCTCCGGTCCAACACCTGAAACACGCGTAACGTGCTCGATGCGGCCTGGCCGGAATCCTCCACCCGCCGTCTGTCAGTAGCCAGCAGCGCCAGTATCCTCCGCGCCGTCTCCACCGACTGCTCCGCCGTCTCCTGTACTCCCCGTAGAAAAAAACGGATCCAATCCTCCCAATTTCCCCGCTCCCGGACCTCCTGCAGCAACCGGTAGTATTCACTCCTGTTCTGCTTCAAATACAGGCTCAGATAGAGCAGTGGTTCCCGTAAAACGCCGGCATGGCAAAGCAGCAAGGTAATCAGCAGCCGTCCCAATCGTCCGTTCCCGTCTAGAAACGGATGGATCGTCTCAAACTGCATATGGACCATCGCCGCCCGCACCAGAACCGGCAACGGCGGCTCTTCCGCGTGCAGAAACAGTTCGAACGGTCCCAGAAACTCCATCAGCCTCTCCGGCGGCGGTGGAACATACATCGCGTTCCCCGGCCGCGATCCGCCAATCCAGTTCTGGCTCGTGCGGAACTCTCCCGGCTGTTTCCCGGCCCCCCGCCCCTGCGCCAGCAGCCGCGCATGGATCTCCCGGATCAGCCGCAGCGATAGCGGAAACCCTTCGTTCATCCGTGCCAGCCCATACTCCATCGCGTCCACGTAGCAGGAAACCTCCCGCACATCGTCGAACGATGCCTCGGTCTCGTCTCCCGCCTCGTCGCGCAGAATGTCCGAGAGCGAGCACTGCGTCCCCTCAATCTGCGAGGAGACCAGTGCTTCCTTCCGAACGAACATGTATAGGAATAGCTCCGGGTTCGGTAAAATCGAACTGATCCCGTTTAGCCCGCCCACCGCATAACCGGCCCGCTCCAGCAGCGTCATCATCGGTTCCAGTTTCACCGCCGGACTCGGCGGCAACGGCGGAGGCAGGTAGCAGCGGTACCTTTCCCCCGGCGTATGAACAACCTGATAGTCGCCAAACTGCGGAAAATGGGGCGCAGACATGAAAAGGCTCCTTCTTAATTAAAGTTTACCGCTAGTTTCTTTAATAAGAAAGAGCCTTGTTCAAACCCTCTTGAATAACTACAGCTTCACCGGCACCACATACGGCTTCCGATAATCCCGCGTCAGCATCTTGTTCGCCGCCATGTCATCGAAGGTGTGCTTGGTCTCGTCCCACTTCAGCCGCTTGCCGCTCCGATACGCAATATTCGCAAAGTGGCACAAATCAGCCGCCGCCCCGCCAATCTCGATCTCCGCGTTCAAGCTCTTGTGATTACGGGACTTAACCGCCGCCAGGAAGTTCTCCATATGCCGCACGGTCCCGTCCTGGCCGCGCTCGGCCTTCACGTTCTTCACCACTTCATTGTTCTCGCCCTTGTAGACGCGGTACCCGGAACCATCCAGTTCCATCCACCCATCCACGCCGTAGAACAGGTTGCCAACAGCGTTCGTCGCCTTCGGCCCGGCGCCCAACGTGCCCTCGCCGCCCGTCAACACGCCGCGAACCTCGAACACAATCTCCCGGCCACCGTAATCGAAGCTGGCCAACTGCGTGTTCGGCGTCTCCTGGTCGTCGTCATAGGCGTACTTCCCGCCCGTCGAAACAACCGATTTCATCCCCGCATGGTCGTTCGCCACGCCCATGCCCCAGCGCGCGATGTCCATCTGGTGCACGCCCTGGTTGCCCAGATCGCCGTTGCCGGTGTCCCAGAACCAGTGCCAGTTGTAGGCAAACCGCAGCTCATTAAACGGGCGCATCGGCGCCGGCCCCAGGAACATGTCCCAGTCCAATCCCGGCGGCACCGGCGCGTCCGGCTTCTTCCCAATCGATTTCCGGCGCTTGAAACAAAGCCCCTTGGCCATGTAAACCTTGCCGATGATGCCGTCCTGCAACGCCGCGATGGCTTCCATACAATGCGGCGTCGACCGGCTCTGCGAACCGATCTGGCACATCCGCCCATACTTCCGCGCCGCCGCGATCATCTGCTTGCTTTCAAAGGGGTTATGGCTCGCCGGCTTCTCGCAGTAGGTGTCTTTGCCCGCCGCCATCGCCCAGATCGCCCCCAGCGCGTGCCAGTGGTTCGGCGTCGCCATCGACACCGCGTCGATGTCTTTCGAATCGAACAGCTTCCGCATGTCGCTGAATTCGACGGCCTTATCCTGCCCGGCCTTGGTGATGCGAGCGTTCGCCCGCTCCCGCGCCGCCTGGTTTACGTCGCAGATCGCCGCCAACTGCGACCCCGGAATCTGCAAATAGGAGCCCAGGTGCGCGTTCCCGCGCCCGCCCAGGCCAATAAGACCCACTCGTACCCGGTCATTCGCGCCCAAAATCCGACGGGCGCCGATCGAAAGCGCCGCGGCGCCGGTAAATAGAAGTTTTCTGCGTTCCATGAGACTCTCCTGAGGGACTCCAAAAGTATAATTGAGGTTTCCTCCCCCCGGAACATTTCGCACCCAAACAACCGATGTCAGACGTACCCTTCGTTCACCTCCACTGCCATACCGACTACTCGCTCCTCGACGGCGCCTGCGAAATCAAGCAGCTCATGGACATCGCCGCCAAGGAGCAGATGCCCGCCATTGCCATGACCGATCACGGCAATCTCTTCGGCGGCGTCGAGTTCTACAACGCCGCCAAGGCCAAAGGCGTCCACCCCGTTCTCGGCTGCGAACTCTACGTCGTCGACGACCACAAAGCCCACGCCGGTCGCTACAACCACCTCGTCCTCCTCGCCCAGGATCAGGACGGCTACCGCAATCTCATCAAGCTCGTCTCCACCGGCTACCTCGACGGCTTCTACTACAAGCCCCGCGTCGACAAAAACCTCCTCCAGCAACACGCCAAGGGCCTGGTCTGTCTCTCCGCCTGCCTCCGCGGCGACGTCAACGAAGCGCTCCTCGAAGACAAGTACGACAAAGCCCGCCAAATGGCCGGCGAATACTCGGAGATCTTCGGCAAGAAGAACTTCTTCCTGGAAATCCAGGACCACGATCTCGACCAGGACCACAAGCTCATCCCCGAAGTCGCCCGCCTCGCCCGCGACATGGAGATCCCGCTCGTCGCCACCAACGACGCCCACTACCTCCGCCAGGCCGACGCCCGCGCCCATGACATCTTCATGTGCATCTCCACCGGGAAAACCTACAACGACCCCGGCCGCATGAAGTGGGACAAGCCCGCCTTCTACATCAAAAACAAGATGGAGATGGAGGCGCTCTTCTCCAATTACCCCCAGTCTCTGGTGACGCCCTACGAAATCGCCATGAGCTGCCAGGTGAAGCTCGAAAAGGTGAAGGAGCCGTTCCCGAAGTTCGACGTCCCGCCCAATCACTCCATCGATAGCTACTTTGAATACGCCGTTCGCGAAGGGTTCGAAAAGCGCCGTCCGCGCCTGGAATACATGCTCGCCCAGGGCACCCTGCGCAACGGCATGCCGGAGTATGAAGAACGACTCAGCCGCGAGATCAAGATGATCCAGCAGATGAAGTTCTCCGGCTACTTCCTCATCGTCTGGGACTTCATCCGCTACGCCCGCGAACAGAACATCCCCGTCGGCCCCGGCCGCGGTTCCGCCGCCGGCTCCCTGGTCTCCTTCGCGATGACCATCACCGATATCGACCCGCTGCAATACGGCCTGCTCTTCGAACGGTTCTTGAATCCCGAACGTATCAGCATGCCTGATATCGATACCGACTTCGAGCCCCGTGGCCGCGGCAAAGTCATCCAGTACGTCACGGAAAAGTACGGCCGCGAACAGGTCGCCCAGATCATCACGTTCGGTACGCTCGGCGCGAAAGCGGCCATCAAGGACGTCGGCCGCGTGCTCGAAATGAAGTTGAGCGAAGTCGACAAGCTCACCAAGCTCGTCCCGCCCACGCTGAACATCAAGCTGAAAGACGCCATCGCCCAGGAGCCCGGCTTCGGTGACGCCGCCCGCGCCGACAACGTCATCGCCGACATTCTCGAAGTCGCCCAACGCTTGGAGGGCATGGCGCGCAACGCCAGTGTCCACGCCGCCGGCGTCGTCATCTCCCCGGAACCGCTCAAAAACATCGTCCCGCTCTACAAGACGAACAAGGACGAAATTGTTACCCAGTACGACATGAGCGGACTGGAAAAATTGGGCCTGTTGAAGATGGACTTCCTGGGCCTCACCACGCTCACCATCGTCGACGACGCCCTCAAACTGATCGAAGCCATCCACGGCAAAAAGATCATCATGGAAGAGATCCCGCTCGACGACGAGTTCACCTACGTCGAGATCTTCCACAAAGGCAACACCTCCGGCGTCTTCCAGTTTGAATCCGGCGGCATGCAGGACATCCTCCGCCGCTCGAAACCGGAACGCATCGAAGACCTCTGCGCCCTCAACGCGCTCTACCGCCCCGGCCCCATTCAGGGCGGCATGGTGGACGACTTCATCGCCCGTAAACACGGCAAAAAGGAAGTCGTCTACGACCTGCCCCAGCTGGAGCCGCTGCTCTCGGAAACCTATGGCGTCATCGTCTACCAAGAGCAGGTCATGCAGATCTCCAACGTGCTCGCCGGCTACTCGCTCGGCGACGCCGACATCCTTCGCCGCGCCATGGGCAAAAAGAGCGCCGAAGAGATGGAGCGGCAGAAGATCCGCTTCCTGGAAGGCGCGGCCAAAAACAATCTGAACGTCAAGAAGGCCGACAAGATCTTCGACCTCATGGCCCAGTTCGCCGGCTACGGCTTCAATAAGTCGCACTCGGCGGCATACGCCTACATGGCCTACATCACGGCCTATCTCAAGGCGCACTACCC
The DNA here is from genome assembly GCA_947466555.1 of Acidobacteriota bacterium. Classification (GTDB taxonomy): domain Bacteria; phylum Acidobacteriota; class Terriglobia; order Bryobacterales; family Bryobacteraceae. Next base: position 5,190 of record CANIFK010000437.1, read on the forward strand.
GATCGAGTTCATGTCCGGCCTGCTGACGTCGGAAACCGGGAACACCGACAAGGTCGTCAA
>CANIFK010000438.1 GCA_947466555.1 Acidobacteriota bacterium
AACACCGGCCGGTTATTCACAATCGAGTCTTCCAACAACCGGATCGGCTCCTGAAACATCGCCTCGCGCAGCGCGTCGTTGAACTCCGGGAACCGCTGCCGGTCCACCGAATTGTTCTTCTCAAACTGCCGGAACATCAGCCAATTGCCCGTAAACTCAGTCGCAAACCCGCGCACCCGCGGGTCTTTCAACATCCGTCGCGCCTGCGCCAACAGCACCTCCGGCCGCTGCAAATCCCCCGCCTTGGCATGCTGCAACAGCTCCGCATCCGGCATGCTCGCCCACAGGAAATAGCTCAGCCGGTTGGCCAGCGCCAACCCATCCAGCGCCACCGTCCCGCCGCTCTTCGCCGGCCCCTTGCTGCTCCGCAAATCAAACCGGTACAAGTAGTCCGGAGCCATCAAAACACTAACAACCGATTCCCGCAGCGCATCTTCATGCGACAACTCATTCTTCTTCCGCAAGGTCTTGTAGTGGTCCAACACTCCCGCCCGTTCCGCGGCCGTCAACGGCCGCCGGTACGCCCGCTCCGCAAAACGAACCAACGCATCCAAATGCTTCGGCTCCGCCGCCACCTTCTGCTTCTCCAACCCGCGCAGCGTCTCGTTAATCCCGTCGTAGTGAAACCGGATCGCCTTCGCCGCTACCGGGTCGTTCCCCGGGTCCGCAGCCGCCTTGGCCAAATACTTGTCCCGCATCGCCGCAATCACCGCGGCATCAGTAATCTCTTTCCCCACCGGGCGGTCCGCCGAAGCCTCCGCGCCCTTCCCGTCCACCTCGCCCGCCTGGTTCGTGAAGTACTGCACAAAAGTCCGAGCCGTCGCCTGCGCCGCGTAGTCGAACTCGTTCCACAAACGGTCCAGCTCCGCCTTCCCCTTCTCATCCAAAACCAGCTCCATCAACGGCCGGTCATCCCGGAAGAAGCCCAACACGCTGTGGTACCCGGCATTCAACAGCCGCCCCTTGTCCTGCGAATCATCGGGAAAATACCGCCCCCGCTCGGTCACCATAAACTGATCCGGAAACACCTTCGCAAATCGCGCAAACGCCGCCTCGTGCCGCGCCCGCTCCTTCGCCGGCACCACCAGGTCCATGTCCCCCGCCCGGCCCTTGTTCACCAACGCCGCCCAGCGCGGCGCGCCCTCCTGGTGCAGCCCCGCATACCGCGGAATCACCGGCGCCTTCATCGGCGGATCCGTATCCAACCGCAGCGACGCCGGGTCAAACTCCCGCCGGTGCGTGGCAAATTCCTCGTTCTTCCAATGCAACAACGGCTGCGATCCCGCCGGCAACCCCTTCACCTTCGGCGCCGCGTACTGCATCCCCGTATGCCGACGGATCCGCACCACAAACGCCTCCATCTCCCCGCACAACTTCGCCCGCTCCGCCGCGTCCGCCGGCAGCGCCGCAAACATCCGCTGCAGCTTAAACACCGGCCCCGCGGAGCCCTTCTCGTTCAACAACTCCCAAACCACCGGCAAATACTTCGGGCTGACTTTCATCTCCGCCGCCACCGCCCCCAGCGTTCCCTTGCGATTCCGAACCCGCCAAGCCGCCTCAAAATAGTCAGCCAGCTTCACCGGCTGCCGGCCATAAAACGCCATAATCCGCTGCACGGCCCACTTCTCCCGATCGGTCTCCACCAGCATCGTGTGCGGCGCAAAATCAATCGTGTCCGGCGTCAGCACCATGTGGTTCGCCACATCCCGCGCCGCCTGCAAATACTTGTTCAACAAGGCAGGCGACATCGTCAGCGACTCGCCCGAATTATCAAACCCCGCCGGATTCGAAGGATCAATCGGAAACTCCTTCGTGATCTTCATATCCTGCCCGGTCAAATCCCGAATCGTGTAGTTGTACTCGGCATGGCTCAACCGCCGTGCCGACACCAGCCCCGGGTCCCCGGCCGACTTCCGGATCTCCTCCACCCGCACCCGCTGAATCCAGCCGATCACCGCCTCGGACTCCGCCGCCGGCGGCGCCGGCATCGGCTTCGGCGGCATGTCTTTCAACGTCAACCGCTCGGCAATCAATGCCCAATGCGGATAGTCCTTCGCCACCGTCGCCGTCGACGTATACGCAGTCAAATCAAACTGCGCCGCCGGCGTCTTCCCGCTGTGACACCCCACGCAATTCTTGGCAATAAACGGCTTCACCGTCTGCGCAAACTGCGCATCCAGCCCAGCCGCCGGAGCGCCAAAAGAAGAAACCGCGCAAGCGGCAAAAAGGAAAAGGAGTGCTCGAAATGACATGAATTGGTTTCAGACAGAGAAATGCGGGCAAAAAGGGCCTCTCCAGTCTATCGAAGAGAGGCCCTTCATGACAGGCGCTCAAAGTCGAAACTTCGTTACGGGTTACTGCAAAGGAAACGAGGGTAACCGCCCCGGCGTCGCCGGCGCCCCCGCCGCGTCAAAGCTCTTGTCCAGAGCCTTCAAATCCACATCCAGAATCACCCGCAACTTCTCCACTTCCCGCTGCAACTCCCGCGCCGCCAGCGCATACCCATCCACCCAGCTCCCCAACGGCCGCCCCGTCCCGCCCCGCGAACTGAACAGGATCGAACTCACCCGCCCGCTGATCGATGTCGGCGTCCCCTCATACCGCCCCGCCGCAAACGCATCGCCGGAAACCACCCGCCGCATCGCGCTCAACTTCTGCTCCACCGCCCGCAGATCCTGCAACGCCTTCGCCGGCAACCCCGGCGTCAACGCCGCCGCCGACCGCAACGCCGCCGCCTTCGCCCGCGCCCCCTCCATCCCGTCCACCGTCGCATTCACAGCTTTCTGCAATCGCGACACCTTCTGCTGGAACTCCGTCAACAACCGGAACTCCGTCTCGTTCGTCCCGTCGCTGACAACGCGGAAGCTCCGCGCCTCCCCGACAGCCGTCAACACGCCATCCACCCGCGTCTGCATCTGGACTTTATAAACGCCCGGCATAATGAGATTCCCCTGCAGCGGCGGCCGGCCCCCGGCCTCTTCGCTCAACCCATCCCCGCCTCCCCGCGCCACAGCCGACACCGGCTCACGCAAATCCCACGCCACCCGGTTGAAGCCCTTCGCCACCGGCCCGGTCACCTGCCGCACCGCCCTCCCCGCCGCATCGGTAATCGTAAACACCACCGCCGGCGGCTCCTCTTCCGCCTCCGCCCGCAGCGCGTCCAACGTCGGATACGCCGGCGCCGGCCCGTCCTTCTTCCGCTCCGCCTCCCGCCGCGCATCCCGCTTGCTCTTCAACCCGTCTTTCAGAAAATACGTGAAAACCGCCCCAAACGGCGGATTCTCCGCCGCAAACAGCATCTCGCCCTGCGTGCCCTTCCCCGCCCCGCCCAGCTTCCTGGTCGGCAAGTACAACAACGCATCCCGCACCGGGTACAACTGCGTCTCCCCCGTCAACGATCGCAAGGCCGAATAGTCGTCCAGCACGTAGATCCCGCGCCCAAACGTCCCCAACAGCAAATCATTCTCCCGCTTCTGAATCACAATGTCGTGCACCGGAATCACCGGCAGCCCGCCCGTAATCGGCGTCCACTTCTTCCCGCCGTCGTTGGTAAAAAACGCGCCAAACTCCGTCCCGGCAAACAGCAGATCGCGCTGGATCGGGTCCTCGGCAAACGCCTTCACCGCCCCATTCTCCGGCAGGTTCCCCATAATCGGCGTCCACGTCCGCCCGCTATCCACAGACTTGAAAAGGTACGGCTTGAAATCCCCGTTCTGATGGTTGTCATAGGCGGCATACATCACGGCCACATCGTGCGCGCTCGCCGCCAGCTTCTTCACATACCCGTTCTCCGGCGCCCCCGCAATCGGCGCCACCTTCCGCCAATCGGTCCCGGCGTTCTCGCTCACGTGAATCAGCCCATCGTCGCTCCCCGCCATCAACAGCCCATCCTTCTTCGGGCTCTCCACAATCACGGAAAGATTCCCATACAGCGCCGTCGATTGGTTCTTCGCAATCGCATCCGGCCCCCACACCTTCCCCATCACCTGCAACTGGTTCCGCTCCAGCGCCCGAGTCAAATCCGGGCTCACAGCCTTCCACGTCCCCCCGCGATCATCACTCCGGAAAATCTTCTGCGCGCCAAAATAAATCCGCCCCGCCTTGTGCATGCTAGGCGTAAACGGCGAATCCCAGTTCCACCGCAACGGCGCCTCACCCGGCGCCTCCAACGGCTGAATCCCAAACGCCTCGCCCGTCCGCTTGTCCACCCGCGACAGCCCGCCATTCTGGCTTTCCGCATAAATCAAGTTCGGATCAAACGGATCAATCTTCGAAATGAACCCATCCCCGCCCCGCGTCACAAACCAGTCGTCCGTCAAAATCCCATGCGCACTCTTGGTCCGCACCGGCCCCGCCAGCGAGTTATTGTCCTGCGTCCCGCCATACACGTTATAAAACGGCTTCGCATCGTCCACGCTGATGTCATAAAACTGCGTCACCGGCAGGTTCGACTTATAGATCCAATTCGCGCCCTTATCCCAAGTCTCATACAACCCGCCGTCGCACCCAACCAAGTAATGGTTCGTATTCGCCGGCTCAATCCAAATCACATGATTGTCAACGTGCTTATTCTTCTCCCCCAACGGTCGTACGTTCCGCCCCCCATCATCGGACACGCGGAACATCACATCGGGGATATAAATCCGGTTCGCCTGCTTCGGGTCCACATACACCTTGGCGTAGTACATCGGCTGCGCCAACACGTCATTCACCTTCGTCCAATTCGCCCCGGCGTCTTCACTCCGGTACAACCCGCTCAGCCGCCCCGTCGCCTCAATCGTCGCGTACATCACGTCCGGCTCGCTCGGCGCAATCGCCATCCCAATCCGCCCCAACTCGCCCCCCGGCAACCCATTCCCCGTCATCTTCTGCCAAGTCGTCCCAGCATCCACGCTCTTGTACAAAGCACTCTCCGGCCCGCCATTGATCAACGTATAGAAGTGCCGCCGCCGCTGCCAGGCCGCGGCAAACAACACGTTCGGATTCCGCGGATCCATCACAACATCAGTCACCCCCGTATTCTCACTAACCGTCAATGACGCCTTCCAGCTCTTCCCCCCATCGACGCTCTTAAACAATCCGCGATCCCCGCCCGGCCCCCACAACGGCCCCTGCGCGGCAACATAAACAACATTCGAATCCTTTGGATCAATCACGATCTTCGAAATATGTTCACTCTTCTTCAGCCCCAGGTTCTTCCACGTCGCCCCGCCGTCATCGCTCCGGTAAACCCCATCGCCATACCCC
>CANIFK010000439.1 GCA_947466555.1 Acidobacteriota bacterium
CACCGCCGGCGGCCGCACAACCTTGGCGTGAATCATCGCTGGCAGGCGGATGTTGTGAACGTACTCAAACTGCCCCGTCGCCTTCGGCGGCACATCGTAGCGCGGCACCGAAGTGCCCAGCACCGTGTAGGCGTTCGGGTCCTTCACCGTGGCCCGCGCGTTCAGCGCCACGTTGATCTTCTTGGAGCCAATCAACCGGCCGTAGCTGATGCTCTTCGTGCGGTCCGTTTTGGACATCACGACGCCGTTCTCAACCATCAGTCCGTCCACCGGAATGCCCAGTTGATCGGACGCCAGCTTCACCAGCGCCTCGCGCGCCGTCGCCAACGCCGTCCGCAACGCACCCGCGCCGAACTGCGTCGGATGTCCCTGGCTGCCGGAGCTAACGCCCTGGTCCGGGCAAATCGCCGTGTCGCAGATGATCATCTTCACCCGAGCCAGCGGCACGCCCAGTTCCTCGGCCACCAGCTGATGCTGAACGGTCCGAAAGCCCTGCCCGAAGTCGCACTTGCCGGCGTAAGCGGTCACGCTCTCATCGGAGGCAATCGCCACCCACGAATCCACCTGCGCGGCATTAATTGTCGGCGTCGGGAACCCCGTGGCCGATTGCGCCTGGGCCTTTTCCAACCCGCCGCTCATGCTGAAACTGACAATCAGCGCCCCGGCGCTCTTAAAGAAATTCCGGCGCGAAAAGCCTTCGCCCGCCAGCGCCGTCAAGGCGTCAGGAGTCATTCCGGTCTTCATGCCTTCACCTCCTTGGCGTAGCGAACCAGCGCCTTCACCATCCGCGTATGCGCGTGGCAACGGCACAGAATCCCGTTTAGCGCCTCCACAATCTGTCCCTCGGTGGCACCCGGGTTCTTATCAATGAACGCCTTCCCATACAGCACCGGACCGCTCGCGCAGAACCCGCACTGCAACGCCTGTTCGTCGATAAACGCCTTCTGGATCGGGTGCGGGTTGTCCATCGTCCCCAGCCCTTCCAGCGTCACAATCTTGCCGGTCGCCTCCGAAACGGGCAACGTGCAGGAGCGGTACGGCTCCCCGTCCATCAGCACCGTGCAGGCGCCGCACTGGGCCAGTCCGCAGCCAAACTTCGGCCCTTTCAATCCGTAAGCGTCCATCAATACATACAGAAGCGGACTATTCGGGTCCACCTCGACAACGTTGTTTCCACCGTTGACGTTGAGTATTACCTCAGCCATGGGTTCTTTTTGCCTTCCTGTCGCGATTGGGGGTGGCGCGAACGCGCGCGTCCGCAGCCAGCAGTCTGCCGGGCAGCATATCGCCCGCTGACCGGAGGGTCAACCCACCCCCCGCTGAGTTTACAATTTCACCCACACACCGCCAGCCGCTTCGTCATCACCACCCACTCCCCTTCCCCGCCCGCCTCCCGGAACCCCTGCCCAGCATAGAACCCCGCCGCCCCCCGCGGCACCCGCACTTGAACATGTTCAAAATCGCCCAACTTGCCCACTTCCCGCATCCGATAAAACAACAAAAACCGCCCCAACCCCTGCCGCTGCATCTGCGCATGCACCATCCCCCACTCCAACTGCCCGGCCCCTATTCCGCCACACCCCACAATCCGCCCGTCATGCTCCGCCACAAAGTACCGCGGCCCGCCATCTAGATACGCCGCAAACTCCGCCCGCCCCGTTCCGCCAATCGAGTCCAACACCGACAAACACCCCTCCCGGTCCGCCGCCGTATATGCCCGAATGTCCATCTAAATCTCCCCTCGCAATCGCCGCAATACCGGCGGCGTCAATCGAATCGCCGCATACCCGGCCATCAATCCAAACAACCCCAAACTCGCCCAAATCGTATACAACCGCCGCCCCGGCTCCAACCCCCGCGCCGCCCCCGGCTCCGGCGTCGCCACCGTCTTCCCAAACACCAGCGAAACGTCCACATCCACCAGCGCATGCCCCAGCCGCTGCCGCATATTCTCAATCTCCACCCGGTACTCCCGCTCCCGCGCCAGCGGCACCCGCAGCATCCCGCTCAACTCATATGTCGACCCCGCCAGCGCCACGTTCCCCGTCTTATCAAAAACCGCGACCCTAACCCCCTCGCCCCCGCGCTTGGATTCAAACTTCACCTCCAACTGCGCCCCCTGCTGCTCCAGCGGGAACATCAGCAGCGTCTTCTTCTCCATCGCCTCCAGCCGCACCAACTCCTGCATCAGCACCACCCGAGGCGCGCCCAACAAAACTCCCGCAAACAATCCAATCAGCAACAATCCCCTCATCGGTCGCTATACACCGTCTCCCCCGCCACGTACGTCGCCCGCACCTTCACCTTCGGCAACTCCGCCAGCGGCAGCGTCATAATGTCCCCGCTCAACACCAGAAAATCCGCCACCTTCCCCACCGCCAGCGACCCCTTCCAATCCTCCTCAAACGCCGCATACGCCCCCGCCCACGTCCAACTCCGCAACGCCTCCTCCCGCGTAAACCGCTCCTCCGGCCGCCATCCCTCTTTAGGCTCCCCATTCACATCCTGCCGGCTCACCGCCGCATAAAAACCCATCAACGGATTCGGCTCCTCCACCGGAAAGTCACTGCCATTGGCAACAACAACCCCCGCGTTCAACATCCGCTTCTGCGCATACGCCCCCGCAATCCGGTCCGGCCCCAACCGCTTCATCGCCCACCGCATATCCGAAGTCGCATGCGTCGACTGCATCGAAGCAATCACGCCAAACTTCTTAAACAACGCAAAGTCCGGCAGCGAAATCGCCTGCGCATGCTCCACCCGGAACCGCTTCCCATTGTTCTCTCCCAGCACTTTCCCATAAGCATCCAGCGCCATCCGGTTCGCCCGGTCGCCAATGGCGTGCGTGTTCACCTGAAAGCCCTTCTCCGCCGCCTGCCGCGCCACCCGCTCCACCGTCTCCTGCTTCAAAATCAGCAGCCCCGTGTTCCCCGGATCGTCCGCATACGGCTGCCAGAAAGCCGCCCCCCGCGACCCGATCGCCCCATCAGCCACCAACTTAATGGACCGCACCGTCAACCGCTCATGCACCTCCGGGCCGGTCTGTAAAAACCGGTTCCACATCGCCCCTTCGCCGCCAATCATCGCGTAAATCCGCACCGGCAACTGTCCCGCCGCCAGTAGCTTCCTGTACCCCCGCAACTCCTGCTCGCCGATCCCGGCGTCATGCACCGTCGTCATCCCCAGCCGCGCGCACTCCCGCGCCGCCGCCCGCAGCCGCGCCAAAACTTCATCATCAGTAGCCGCCGGAATCTTCGACCCCACCAGCCCCTGCGCCCGGTCAATCAGCACCCCCGTCGCATGCCCCGCCGCATCGCGAATAATCTTCCCGCCCATCGGGTCCGGAGTCTTATCGTCGATCCCCGCAATCTCCATCGCCTTCCGGTTCACCCACCCCGCATGCCCGTCCACCCGCGATAAAAAAACGGGATGTTCCGGCGCCGCCTCCGTCAAAGCCGTATGCAGCGGAAACTCGCCTCCCCAATTGGTCTGATCCCAATTCCGCGCCCGCACCCAACTGCCCTTCGGCAGCCGCGCCGCGCGTGCCTTCACCATCGCCGCCACTTCGGCCACACTTTTCACATGCCGCAAATCGGAGGTCTCGAGCAGCTGGCCCAGCCCCGCCATATGCACGTGGCTGTCGATCAACCCGGGGATCACCGCCGCCCCCTGCAAATCCACAACTTGCGTCTTCGGACCAATAAAACCGCGCACTTCGTCGCCAATGGCCACCACGCGCCCGCCGCGCACGGCCATCGCCTTCGCCCGCGGCTTGCCCGCGTCCGCCGTGTAAATCGCGGCGTTCGAAATCACAAGGTCGGCTGGCTGCGCATACATGGCCCCCGCCATTCCGACCGAAAGCACAGCTAAAATGGGGAACATGCAAGACAGTATGGCACAGGCCTCCCCCGCTCCCGCCTTCGTCGATCTCCCCTCCTGGAAGAACGCCGTAGCCTGGATTTGCGCCGTGTTAATTGGGGTTTTCTTCATCGGAGCCGGCCTCTGGAAACTCACCGATCACCTCGGTGCCTCCACCCGCATGAACCAGATGCTCGTCCCGGCCAACCTTGCCGTCTTCACCGCTCTCTTCTTCGGCGTCACCGAAATCTTCGGCGGCCTGCTGCTCATCATCCCCCGCTACCGCCGCTGGGGCGCGCTGCTATGCTCCGGCATGCTCGTCGCCTTCATGGTCTACATGGGCTGGAACTACACCGCCCTCCAGGGCATGGATTGCACCTGCTTCCCCTGGCTCAAGCGCGCCGTCGGCCCCGCCTTCTTCTGGTCCGATGGCGCCATGATCGTCATGGCCGCCCTCGCCGGCTGGTGGGCCCACAACAGCGAAGGCTTCAAAGGCGCGGGCCTCATCCTCGCCTCCATCCTTGTCTTCGCCGGCGCCGCCTACGGCATCACCGAGTCCCGCCAATCCGGCACCAAAGCCCCCGACACCATCACCGTCGACGGCAAGCCCTACTCCCTCCAGCAAGGCAAAATCCTCCTCTACTTCTACGACCCCGAATGCTCCCACTGCAATGACGCCGCCCGCCGCATGGGCAAACACACCTGGAAATCCGAAGTCAAAATCGTCGGCCTCCCCACCCGCGTCCAGCACTTCGGCGCGTACTTCATGGAATCGACAGGCCTCAAAGGCGTCAACTCGCTCGACCACGAATCGCTCAAAAAACTCTTCCCCTTCGGTGACCCGCCCTACGGCGTGGTCCTCGAACACGGCCGCATGAAGACCGGCCTCCAACGCTTCGACGACGCCGAACCCGAAGCCACCCTCCGCAAGCAAGGCTTCATCGAGTAGCCCGCATGCCAAACGGCTTCTACCGCCTCGCCCAGGGCATGCGCCTAAGCTCCCTGGGTATCGGCACCTATCTCGGCCCCGCCGATGACGAAACGGACGCGAACTACGAAAGCGCCCTCCGCGCCGCCATCGCCGGCGGCGTCAACGTCATCGATACCTCCCGCAACTACCGCGCCGAACGCTCCGAAAAGGTGATCGCCCGCGCCATCGCCGGAGCCAACCGTGACGAGCTAATCATCTGCACCAAAGCCGGCTACGAACTCGAAAAGCGCGGCCACTCCCTCGCCCCCGATTTCCTCGAAGCCAACCTGAACGCCAGCCTCCAAAACCTGAACGTCAACCAACTCGACGTCTTCTACCTCCACAACCCCGAAACCCAAACCGAAAACTTCGAAGCCCAAATCCGCGCCGCCTTCGAACGCTGCGAACAACTCGTCGC
>CANIFK010000440.1 GCA_947466555.1 Acidobacteriota bacterium
GCTTTCCGCAACCCCTCCGGGTTCTCTTCAAACGTCACCACAACGTCCCGGTTCTCCACGATCACCTGGTTCGCCCGCGCCTCCGCCTGGCGCATCTGCGCCTCGGAAATTGCGCCCGTCACCAGTTCCACCGTGCCGCCCTCTTCCCCCAAATGCACGCTCGCCGTCTCAAACCCAAACAGAGAATGAAACACAGCTGACAGCAGGTGCTGCCCCGTGTGCTGCTGCATGAACGGAAACCGCCGTCCCCAATCAATCACGCCCTTCACCGGACCCGCCCCAATCGGCGTCTCCAGCACATGCGTCACCGCGTCGCCATCGTCAACAACCTCAACAACCCGCGCATCACCCAGCGTACCCAGGTCAAAAAGCTGTCCGCCCGACGTCGGATAAAATGCCGACCGGTCCAGAACAACACGAAGACCGTCTCCCGAAAGGGAGACGGTCTTCGCATCGAACTCTGCCAGATAGCAGTCGTTATAGTACAGGCGTTCGGTAGCCAAGCAATTTACTCAATCGCCAACTCTACCGTATTGCTGAACACGTTGCCGCCCATGTTCAGGAACACCGGGACGTTCGGGCCCTTCTCAACCGTCGCCGGAATCGTGACGTTGATCTGATACAAGCCCACAAACCCAGGCGTCAGCCCAACAAACAGCGGAGCCGTCGAATCGCTCTCCGAAATCGACGTCTTGCCGAACTGCAACACCGGCGTCGGCGCAATCACCGCCAGCGGATTCGACGGAGCCGCCGTGCCATTGGCCACCGTCGGCGACGTCGGCCCAAGTCCGATCGCGTACATCACCAACGTATCGCCCGCCCGCGCCGGCCGTCCCGCCGCGCCCAGAACCGAAGTCCGTGGCAACGGGAACGTTCCGTCCTGGTTCACAAAGATGCCGTACTCGCCAATGCCCAGACGCAACATGCGCGGCGCCCGGTTGGCGATCGGAACCGTCACGCCATTCGAACGAAGCCCGTTGGCCTCAACCACAATCGTCGCCGTGCCAACCGTTGCTTCGTAAGGAATCTGGAAGTTGATCTGGCCATACGACACGAAGTACACCGGCGCCGGCGCGCCATTCACCAACACGCGTGCGCCGCCCAGCGTAGTGCCGAGGGGCAGGGAACTGGCCGCCACAGGGTCGCCATAAATGAACTGCTCACCGAACACCGCCGCGATCGTCCCACGTCCCAGCGGATCGCCACCGGCAAACGTCGCGTTGTTCACAACGCCACCAGCCGTCGCCACCGGGTTCCCCTTGGCCACAACTTCAAAGGTCACCGGCACCACCTGCGGGCCATTCACGGCGTTGCTGTTCAGCGTGATCGATCCCGTGTAGGTTCCCGGGCTCAAACTGCCCACTGTCGCCTTCGCCTGCACGATGTTCGTGTTCGGCACCAGGTCCGCCGTCAGCCAGCCCGTACCGCTCGTCATAGTCACCGTCGGCGCCGTAAAGGTCAGCGTGCCGCGTCCGCGGTTCGTGCCAATCAGGTTTGCGATCTGCACCGGAGCGCCCGCCGCCGCCCGCATCGAAATCGCCGATGTGTTCAGGCTCGCAATCGGCTGCGTCGTCACGCGCAACGTAGCGGTCACGGTCTTATTGTTCACCGGCTGCGTCGCGCTCGTGATGCGCAGTGTCCCGTTGTAGGTGCCCTCTGCCAATCCGCCCGGGTTCCGGCCCGCAATGGCATATGGCAGAACAAAGGCAAAGCTCCCTTGTCCTTCAAAGGCAAGTGACAGCCAACTGCCGCCCGTCGTCGTCGTAGGGGTGCCGTCCAGCAACCCATTCCCCGTAATCTTCACCGTGTCGCGAGAACCGGTATCCGGCGTCACGTACAGGTTCACCGAGTCGGGAATCGTCCCGCCAATCGCCACCACAACGGTAATCGTCTGCGGCGCGTCCACCGCGTTCGGGTCGCTCACCGTGATTGCCGATGTATAGGTGCCTGCGGTCAACGAAGCCGTGTTCAGTGCCACGTTGATCGGCGTGCAGTTGTTCCCGCCCAACGCCGAACAAGGCCGCGCCGTTCCCAGCGTCGCCGTCGCCCACGTTGCCGAAGACCGCAGCGTTACGTTCAACGTACCGTCGCCGGCGTTCGTCATCTCGACCGATCGGGTCGGGCCGTTCTGTCCGGCCGCGATCGAAACCGGGCCGATCGTCGTATCAGAAAGCCGCAGCGCCGGAGCCGCAAGCATAACGGTGGCGGCAAGGCCACTCAGGAGAAAACTGCGCATCAGTTTCATAGACGGGTATCCTCTCACCCTAAACAATTCTTCCACATTTTGTTTTTGGGAGCCCGGACAGACGTATCCGCCTGCCAGGTGTTTTTTGGTTGTTGAAGGGAGCGCGGGAGCGGAAGGTGGGAATCATTTTCCCCATGGGGCAAACGATCTACGGGCAGAATAGCATCCATTTTTTGTTTTGTACATCACATAATGGGAGTACGACATGTTCGCGGCAATCAGAGAGCAAATCGACACTATCTTCCGGGAAGACCCCGCAGCGAAAAGCGTTGTCGAGATTCTCCTCTGTTACCCGGGCCTCCACGCGACGCTCCTGCATCGCCTTTCGCACCCGCTCTACAAGGCGGGCGTACCGCTTCTTCCGCGGCTCATCTCCCAGTTCGCCCGCTGGATGACCGGCATTGAGATCCATCCCGGCGCCACCATCGGCCGCAGATTTTTCATAGATCACGGAATGGGCGTGGTCATCGGCGAAACCGCCGAGATCGGCGACGACGTATTAATTTACCAAGGTGTCACGCTTGGCGGTACGGGCAAGGAGTCTGGCAAGCGCCATCCCACCCTCGGCAATAAAGTCGTCGTCGGCGGCGGTGCCAAGGTGCTTGGCAACATCACCATCGGCGATAACGCTCGCATCGGCGCCGGCTCGGTCGTCATCCGGTCCGTTCCGGAGAACTCTACCGTCGTCGGCATCCCTGGCAAAATCGTCCGCACCCGCGCCGACGCGAGCGAAACCCTCGATCACGGCAAGCTCCCCGATCCCGAAGGTCAGGCCATCGCCGACCTCACCCGCCGTGTCGCCGAACTCGAAGCCACGCTAAAAGAACTGGCCGAATCTCAGCTCTTGTCCAACAAGTCCCGGGCCATATAGAAACCCGCCACCGAGTGCATCTCGGTGATCGCGCCGGCCCGGACCTCTTCCAGCACCTGGCCCCAGTCCATCACCAGCACGGCGTCGATTTCGGCGTCCACCGCCGTTACCTCCGGCCGGTCGCCCGCCTCCACATAAACCACCGTGCAAGTCGCCTGCAGCCAAGCCGCCTGCGCGTCTAGCACTCCGAGCACGCGCGCCTTCGCCGCATGGAACCCCGTCTCTTCTTTGAACTCGCGCAACGCCGCCTGCTCGGCCGTCTCACCGGCGTCAATGAACCCGGCCGGAAAACTCAAATGCGTCTTCCTGCTTCCCGGCCGGAACTCCCTCACCAGCACCAAGCCCTTGCGCGATTCACCAATCACCAGCACATACGACGGCTTCTCCACCAGCCAGTAACTCGCCAGCCGCTTCCCGCCCGGCAACTCATAGTCGTTCTCCCGCAGCGTCAGCCACTGGTTCGAAAGATGCAATCGCGAATTCAGTAATTTCCAGGCCACGCAGTTAGAATAGCGTGGTGCGCACGATTCTCCTCACCCTCGCCTGCCTCCCCCTCCTCGCCGCCGAAAGCACCCGCATCTGGGACACCGCGCCCCACAGCGCCTTCACCGACATCATCATGCACAAGGGCCGCTGGATCTGCACCTTCCGCGAGGGCCGCGGCCACGTCTCCTCCGATGGCTCCATCCGCGTCATCTCCAGCAAAGACGGCAAAAAGTGGGAGTCCCTCGCCGAACTCAAACAGCCCAATCTCGACCTCCGCGATCCCAAAATCACCCACACCCCGTCCGGCGAACTGATGCTCACCGCCGCCGCCGCCCACCGCGCCCAGGACAATCAGCGCAACGTCGATCACCACTCCGTCGCCTTCTTCTCCAAGGACGGCCGCATCTGGTCCGCACCCCAAACCATCGGCGACTACAACTACTGGCTCTGGCGCGCCACCTGGTTCAAGAATCAGGTGCTCATGGTCGGCTACCCCACCACCACTCCCAACGACAAATCCACCCGCCTCTACTCCTCCACCGACGGCCGCAAATTCGAAACCCTCGTCCCCTCCCTCGTCACCGACGGCTTCTCCAACGAATCCACCATCATCTTCCAGAAAGACGGCACCGCCCTCTGCCTCATGCGCCGCGATGAGAAGGGGTTCAACGGCCTGCTCGGCACCGCCAAGCCGCCGTACAAAGACTGGAAATGGGCCGACGTCGGCGCCCGCATCGGCGGACCCAATTTCATCGAACTACCGAACGGCCGCCTCATCGGTGTCGTCCGACTCTACGACGGCAAAACCCGCACGTCGATCGTCGAACTCAACGCCAACGGCGGCATCAAGGAACTGGAAAAACTCCCCTCCAACGGCGACTCCAGCTACGCCGGCATTCAACTGCACAAAGGCGAACTCTGGATCACCTACTACAGCTCCCACGAAGGCAAAACGGCCATCTACTTGGCCCGTTGGAAACCCTAACGCCGCGGGATCAGCTCGGTCAAAGCAGCCGCCGAACTCGCCTTCGACAGCCATTCCATCACGTGCTCTTTGGAGGCTTCTTCAATCTTTCGGACAGCCCATTCCGGCAGCGCGCCAAACCGCTGTTCCAACACGAGGTGCAGCGCTTCCTGCATGCCGCGCGCCTCACCCTCCAGCCGTGCCGCTTGCACTGCGGGATACTGCGACCAATCCACCGTAACGCTCATCTGCCTTACCTCCTCTGCAACGATTATCCCAAACTTCCGCAACCCCGCCAGATTCAAAACATACCGCAACGCCCGCTCCCGCCTCTCCGGCGGCATCTCCACAATCCGCTCCAACACCCCCTGCACAATCGCCCGCGGATTCTCCGTCCCGCCCAGAATCGCCAACACCTGGTCCCCGAATAACGGGCTCGCCAGCAACTCCTCCGCCCGCCACTCCCGCACATCCCGCAACCCATAAACGAACCGCACCGCCTCCGTCGCAAACGTTCGCGCCATCCGCATCCGCGCCGTCCCCACATACAGCACCACCTGCCGCACCGGCTTCCGATACCGCCGCCACAACAGCGCGTAATACTCCAACATCCGCAGTCCCATGTCGCGGTCATTGGAACTCTGCAGTTCAATATGCAGCAGCGTCTCATCAGCC
>CANIFK010000441.1 GCA_947466555.1 Acidobacteriota bacterium
GTGCGCGACCCCGATGACGGGGTGCGGAACAACGCCATGCGCTCGCTGGCGTCGCTCGCGGTGTTGGGGAAGTTGAAGCCGCTGATGGACATTCAAATCAGCCCGACGTGGTTCGTGGAGCAGATGAACTCGCTGACGTGGAGCGACCGGAACAAGGCGGCGTTCGCGCTGGTATCGATGACGGAGAGCCGGGACGCGCAGACGCTGGGGATGTTGAAGGACCGGGCGCTGGATTCGATGACCGATATGGCGCGGTGGCAGCATTTGCCGCACGCGCTGCCGGGCTTTATTCTGCTGGCGCGGACGGCCGGGTGGGAAGAGAAGAAGATCCAGGACACGTGGGCGGCGGGGACGCACGCGGCGGCCGTCGACGAGATTTTGAAGGGCTTTGAGGCCGCGGCGAAAAAGAAGAAGTAGCCCTAGCGGAGGCCCTTCGATTTCAGATAGGCGATGAGGGCGGCCGGGTCGTCGGAGATGATGGCGTCGACCTGGGCGGCGATGAGCGCGTCCCACTGGGCGGGCTCGTTGGCGGTCCAGGGCACAATGACGAGGCCGGCTTTGTGGGCGGCGGCGACCTCTTCGGCTTTGACGGTGGTGAAGTGCGGGCTGACGATGCCGGCGCCGGATTCCTTGGCCAGATCGAGCAGCGTGCGGTGGGGCTCCTTCATGCTGTTGGGGTAGAGGGCGGAGAGGCGCATGGAGGGCTCCAGACGCTTCATGGCGTGGAGGGTGCGGAAGTCGAAGGACTGCAAGATTACGCGGCTTGTGAGGCCGTTTGCGCGGACTACGTCGCGCATCAGTTCGGCGAAGCGCTCCGGCGTCGGCGTCTGATCGGGCTTGGCCGGGGAGATCTTGGTTTCGATGTTGAACTCGACCTTGGCGCGTTTGGCTTTGACGAGGTCGAAGACCTGTTGCAACGTTGGCACGCGGGTGCCGGGGACGGCTTGTTGTTTGGGGAAGCCGGGGTTGGCCTTGGCTCCGCAGTCCCAGAGCTGGAGCTCGGCGAGGGTCATTTTGCGGATCAGCGTCTGGCTGCCCGCCGGACCGGAGCAGAAGGCGGGGTTCATGTGGGCGTCGTGGGAGACGACGAGGACGTCGTCTTTGGTGACGGCGAGATCGAGCTCGAGCACGTCGACGCCTTGTTCGATGGCGTAGGTGAACGCCGGGAGGGAGTTCTCGGGCCGGAGGGCGCGGGCGCCGCGGTGACCGTGGACTTGTATGCGGGGAGCGGCGTCAGCTAGGGGCATGATTAGCAGGAGAGCGGGCAGTATAATCGAGTTTCGCACCACTGACAGGGTAGCAAGTGGAAGCTACAGGAGGATGACATGAATCGCCGCCAGTTTGCCATGACCGCGTTGAGCTATTCGCGGGTGATGGGCGCCAACGACCGCGTGCAGATGGGGTTTATCGGCCTGGGAAACCGGGGCGACCAGGTGCACGAGGGGTTTCTGGAGTATGGCGATTCGCGGACGGTGGCGATCTGCGATCTGCGGGAGGACTACCTGGATTTTGCTTCGACCAAGTCGCGGTCGACGCCGAAGCGGTATGCCGATTACCGGAAGCTGCTGGAGGATAAAGACGTCGAGGCGGTTGCGATTGCGAGTCCGGACCACTGGCATGCGCTGATGTTCGTGGACGCCTGCCGGGCGGGGAAAGACGTCTATGTTGAGAAGCCGTTGTCGCTGACCGTGAGCGAGGGGCGGCGGATGGTGCAGGTGGCCGGGGAGACGAAGCGGGTGGTGCAGGTGGGGATCCAGCGGCGGTCGTCGAAGTTCCTGATGGAGGCCGTCGAGTATCTGAAGACCGGGGCGCTGGGGAAGATCAGCGTGGCGCGGGGTTTTCATGTGCAGAACGAGGCGCCGAACGGGATTGGGAATGCGGCGGATGGGGTGGCGCCGTCGGCCGAACAGTGGGACAAGTGGCTGGGGCCGGCGCCGAAGGTGCCGTATAACCGGAATCGGACCTTCTACAATTTCCGGTGGTTTTACGACTATTCGGGGGGGCAGATTACGAACTTTGGGGTCCACTATATGGACATGTTGCGGTGGGCGCTGGGGAAGGGAACGCCGAAGGCGGTGGTGGCGATTGGCGGGAAGTACGGCGTCAACGATAACCGCGAGATTCCTGATACGTGCGAGGTGCACTGGGATTTTGGCGACATGATGATGGGGTTTGTGCAGTACAACGCGAACGCGGCGCCGGCGTCGTTGCGGGGGGCGGAGATGGAGATTCGCGGGACCCTGGGGACGATGTACATTTACTCGAACAAGTGGGAAGTGGTGCCGGAGAAGACGACCGAGGTGCTGTTCGGGGCGCGGACGCCGTTGGACCGGGCTTCTGAGAAGGCGTATAACCCGTCGAAGAAGGCGACGCTGGAGGCGAAGGTGGTGAACGGGACGACGAGTACGCCGCCGCATTGCCGGAACTTTTTGGACTGTGTGAAGAGCCGAGCGCGGACGAATTGTCCGATTGAAGAGGGGCATACGTCGACGGCCAATACGGTGATCGCGCATATCTCGTTGCGGACTCGCAGTCTGCTCGAGTGGGACGGGAAGGCGGAGCGGTTTACGAATAATGAGGCCGCGAACCGGTATTTGGGGTACAAGTATCGGGCGCCGTATAAGCTGGGGTAATCAGGCACCTCTTCGGAGTGGCTGTTGCGGCCTGGGTGGGACCTTGTTGCGAAGCTCCGATTTGTAAGATCTTTATTTTCAACAAAAATCTGGGACCCTGGTGTGTCGATCCTGACGGTTGTTCGGCCTTCTCGCTTGCCACTCGTCGGCAGTGTTTCGCTGCATGCGGGGGATGGGGAGTCGAGAAGCGAAAAGGCTCGCTCCGTTGAGACGGAGCGAGCCTTACCTTCTACTTTCATCCTACCAGCCGTCCGCAAGCATTTTGCGGGGTGTTCGCCGTAGGTGGTTGATTCGGTGGGAGAAATAAACTTGATTGGGCGCGGACGGGACTCGGTCAGTGCGACAATCCGTAGAGACCTATGATGACCAGTCGATTGGCAGCGGTTATGGTTGTGCTCTTGTCCGTGGCGGCGCGGGGGGCGGAGAGTTGGCCTCAGTTCCGTGGGCCGGAGGGGACCGGACACTCGGACTCCAAGGGGTTGCCGCTGGTTTGGGATGAGTCGAAGAACGTTGTCTGGAAGACGGCGATTCATGACCGGGGGTATTCGTCGCCGGTCGTTTACGGGAAACAGGTTTGGCTGACGTCGGCTAGTAAAGACGGGCGGGAGTTGTTCGTGCTTTGTCTGGACCGGGAGACCGGGAAGGTGCTGAAAGACTGGAAGCTGTTCGACGTGGCGCAGCCGCAGTTTATCCACTCGTTCAACACGCCGGCTTCGCCCACGGCGGTGATTGAAGAGGGCCGGGTTTATATTACGTTCGGGTCGGCGGGGACGGCGGCGATCGACACGAAGACGTTCCGGGTGGTGTGGGAACGGCGGGACATTGAGTGCAATCACTTTCGCGGGGCGGGATCGTCGCCGATCCTTTTCCAGAACCTGTTGTTGATGCACTTTGACGGCAGCGACGTGCAGTTTGTGATGGCGCTGGATAAGAAGACGGGCAAGACGGTTTGGCAGACGAAGCGATCCATTGATTTTCAGGACCTGGATAAGGACGGGAAGCCGGCGGCGGAGGGCGACATGCGGAAGGCGTTTGCGACGCCGCATGTGGCGCGGATCAATGGGCGCTGGGAGATGATCAGCCTGGGGGCGAAGGCCGCCTATTCCTACGATCCGTTCACGGGGAAAGAGTTGTGGCGGGTGGAGGAGCGGGGGCAGCATTCGGCGAGCACCCGGCCGGTGTTGGGGGATGGGATGGTCTATTTCCCGAGCGGGTTTTCGGCGGGACAGTTGTTGGCGGTGCGGACGGGCGGGGCTGGGTTGATTACTGACAGCCATGTGGCGTGGCGGGTGAAGCGGGGCGTGCCGAATAAGCCCTCCATTTTGCTGGTGGACGGGCTGATCTACATGATCGGGGACACGGGGATTGCCAGTTGTGTGGATGCGAAGACGGGGGATGTGGTTTGGCAGCAGCGGGTGGGCGGGGAGTATTCGGCTTCGCCGGTGTATGCGGATGGGAAGTTGTGGCTGTTCAGTGAAGACGGGAAGACGATTGTGCTGAAGCCGGGGCGGACGTTTGAGAAGCTGGCGGAGAATAAGCTGGACGATGGGTTTCTGGCGTCGCCGGCGATTGCGGGGAAGGCGTTCTATGTGCGGACGCGGACGCACTTGTACCGGATTGAGGGGAAGTAGCGGGGGCGCAGATCAGCGTACTGGCGCCAGTGCATAGCTGGTGCTGCGGCCGCCTTCGGGGTTTTGCGTGAGAACGCCGTGGGCGACGAGGGCGAGGATGTCGCGGTGGGCGGTGTCCTGTGAGCATTTCGCCAGGGCGGCGTACTTGGAGGTTGTGAGTTTGCCTTCGAAGCCGTTCCCCAGACGGTTGATGACCTGGCGTTGGCGCTCGTTTAGGGGGACACTCTTGATCTGTTCCCAGAAATGGGCCTTTTCGAGGACTTGATGGAGCGTGTTCTGCGCTCCATCGATGGCGCGAGCGAGGCAGCCGACAAACCACTCCATCCAGGGTGTTATGTCGAGGGTTCCCTTTTGTGTTTGCTCGAGGATGCCGTAGTAGGCATCGCGCTCCTGCCGGATTTGCGCCGACATGCTGTAGAAACGCTGGGGGCTATTCTCGGATCGAGCCAGGCTGAGATCGGCGACCGCGCGCGCGATGCGGCCGTTGCCGTCGTCGAAGGGGTGGATGGTGACAAACCACAGGTGCGCAAGGCCGGCCTTCAACACGGGATCCATCGAGGTTTGGCCTTCGAACCAGTGCAGGAACACTTCCATTTCGCGGTCGATGCGATCCGCCGCCGGGGCTTCGTAGTGAACCCGCTCCCTTCCCACAGGGCCGGAGATGACCCGCATCGGCCCTGCACTGTCGTCCCGCCACTGCCCGGTCTTGATCCGGACCATGCCACTGCGTCCGGCCGGGAAAAGCGCCGCGTGCCACCCGAAGAGACGTTCGGCGGTGAGTGGTTGACTGAAGTGGCGCGTGGCGTTGAGCATCATTTCGACAACGCCTTCGACGTTCCGGTCCGCGGGAGTGAGGGCACCGATATCGATCCCGAGGCGACGGGCGATGGACGAACGGACTTGGCCGGCGTCAAGCTTTTCACCCTCTATCTCACTGCTTTTGAGGA
>CANIFK010000442.1 GCA_947466555.1 Acidobacteriota bacterium
CTTCGCCGAACTCTTCGGCCGCGAAACCGGCTGCTCCCGCGGCCGCGGCGGCTCCATGCATCTCTTCTCTCCGGAGATCGGCATGATGGGCACCAGCGGCATCGTCGGCCCGTCCATTCTCCAGGCCGCCGGCGCCGGCTACAGCTTCGCCGTCCAGAAAACGGACCAGGTCGCCGTAGCCTTCTTCGGTGATGGCGCCACCAACAACGGCGCCTTCCACGAAGGCCTCAACATGGCCTCCATCTGGAAGCTCCCCGTTCTCTTCATCTGCGAAAACAACCAATTCGCAACGGAAGTCCCCTTCGAATCCGCCGCGGGAAATTCAAACGTTGCCGCCCGCGCCGCCGCCTATGGAATGACCGGCGTCCAGCTCGATGGCAACGATGTCGCGGCCATCTCAGCCGCCGCCGAAGAAGCCGTCGCCCGCGCCCGCCGCGGCGAAGGCCCCACTCTCCTCGAGTGCAAAACCTACCGCACCCGCCCCCACTCCGAAGGCATGGGCGACTATACCTACCGCACCCGCGAAGACGTCGCCGCCTGGCGCGAACGCTGCCCCATCAAACGCCACCGCCAGACGCTGATCGAATCCGGCCAGGCCACCGCCGCGCAGCTTGACGCGATCGACGCCGAAATCGCCGCCGAAATCGAAGCCGTCACCACCGCCGCCGAAGCCGCCCCCTTCCCCAACCCCGCCGACGCCACCACCCACGTCTACGCCCCGGCACACGCGGTCGTCGAACCATCCAACACCGCCACCCGCCCGCTCTCCTTCGCCGCCGCCACGCTCGAAGCGCTCGACCGCGAAATGGCGTTAAACCCCAACATCTTCGTCTTCGGCGAAGGCATCGGCGTCCGCGGCGGCAACTTCGGAACCACCGTCGGCCTCTTCGCCAAGTACGGCGCCCAACGCCTCCGCGACACCCCCATTGCCGAGCGTGGCTTCGTCGGCATGGCCTGCGGCGCCGCCATGACCGGCGCCCGCCCCATCGTCGATTTCATGTTCATCGATTTCATCAACGATGCCTTCGGTGAACTCGTCAACCAAATCGCCAAGATGCAGTACATGAGCTCCGGCCGCCTGAAAATGCCCGTGCTCCTCCGCGGCTGCGTCGGCATCGGCCACGCCGCCGCCACGCACCACTCCGGCTCCTACCACTCCATCTACAGCCACATCCCCGGCCTCCGCGTCGTCATCCCGTCCACGCCCTACGATGCCAAGGGCCTCTTCACCCACGCCCTCCGCTGTGACGATCCGGTGCTCTTCCTCGAACCCCGCGAGCTCATGGCCATCAAGGGCCCCGTCCCTGAAGACGACTACGAAATCCCCTTCGGCAAAGCCCGCATCCTGCAACAAGGCGACAAGGCGACAGTCGTCGGCATCGGCCATCTCGCGCAACGCGCCCTCACCGCCGCCCAGGGCACCGGCGCCGAAGTCATCGACCCGCGCACCGTCTCCCCCCTCGACACCGAAACCATCCTGGCATCGGTCAAAAAAACCGGCCGCCTACTCATCGTCGACGAAGCCTTCGCCCCCTGCAGCCTCGGCGCCGAAATCGCCGCCCAAATGGCCGACATCGGCTTCGACTATCTCGACGCTCCCATCCGCCGCATCAACGGCGCCTTCGCGCCCACCCCCTACAGCCCAACGCTCGAACCGGCCGTCATCCCGTCGCAGGACCAAATCGCCGCCGCCATCACCGCATTGATCAACGAGTAGCCATGCCCATCGCAATCACTGTCCCCCGCCTCGGCTGGTCCATGGAAGAAGGCATCTTCGCCGGCTGGCTCAAGGCCGATGGCGATGCCGTCACAAGCGGCGAACCCCTCTTCGCTCTCGAAAGCGAAAAGGTCACGATGGAGGTCGAAGCCCTCGACAGCGGCACCCTCCTCATCCCCGCCGGCTCCCCCACGGCCGGCGCCATCGTCACCGTCGGCCAAAACCTCGGCTACATCATGAAGGCCGGCGAAGCCGCCCCGCTCGCCCCCGTCCCCATCGCCAAACTCCCCGCCAGCCCCCGCGCCCGCGCCGCGGCCAAACAACTTGGCATCGACATCACGACCATAGCCCCCCGCGAAGGCGCCCGCCGCATCGTCGAAGCCGACGTGCTCCGTGCCAAGCCAGAACCCAAACCCGCGCCAGCCCCGCAACGCACCACCATCGCCACCCGCATGGAGGAAAGCTTCCGCGCCCCGCACTTCTATCTCCACGCCGATGCCAACGTCGAAGCCCTCGCCAAAATCCGCAACGACCACCGCCCCGCCTCCTACAACGACTTCATCATCAAGGCCATCGCCCTCGCCCTCGTCCGCCACCCGCGCGTGAACGCCTATTGGGACAACGGCGCCATCGTCCCCCGCGCCACCCAACACATCGCCATCGCCGCCCAAATCGGCGACACCCTCTACACCCCCGTCATCCTGAATCCGGCCGAAAAGTCGCTCCCGCAAATCGCGCGCGACCGCGAAGAAGCTCTCGCCAGACGCACCGCCTCCGCCGACGCCAGCGCCACGCTCTCCAACCTCGGCCCCTTCGGTGTCGATCGTTTCGAAGCCATCCTCAACCCGCCCCAGTCCATCATCGTCGCCGTCGGCAAAATCGCCAAACGCCCCGTCGTCATTGGGGATGACGTCGTCGCCCGCCTCACCATGCCCATCTCGCTCAGTGTCGATCACCGCGTCGTCGACGGCGTCCCCGCCGCCCAATTCCTCCAAACGCTGATCGCCATTCTCGAAGCCCCCGCGTCCACATACAATGAATGGGAATGAGCTGGAGCTACCTCGAAGATGCCAGTGGCGCAAAAGGCCACGCCGATAAGATCTGCGTCCCCGCCGACGAAGCGGAACTGCTGCAAGTCCTAAAGGACGCCGCCGCCGAAAACGCGCCCGTCACCATCGCCGGAGGCGGCAGCGGCCTCACCGCCGGCCGCGTCCCCTACGGCGGTTGGCTCGTCTCCATGGAGAAATTCCGCCGCCTCGATGTCCACGAAGGCTACGCCACCGTCGGCTCCGGCGTCACCCTCCACGATCTCCACGCCGCCGCCAAAACCACCGGCCAGTTCTACCCGCCCGATCCCACCGAAACCATGGCCTTCCTCGGTGGCACCATCGCCGCCAACTCCTCCGGCTCCCGCAGCTTCAAATACGGCGCCACCCGCCGCTGGCTCCTCCGCCTCCGCGTCGCCCTCATCGACGGCACCATCATGGACATCCGCCGCGGCGACGCCATTCCCTTCGACGTCCCCACCATCCCCCAACCCGCCAGCCGCAAACACTCCGCCGGCTACCAACTTCGCCCCGGAATGGATTGGATCGATCTCTTCTGCGGCTCCGAAGGCACCCTCGGCATCGTCATCGAAGCCGACGTCCAACTCCTCCCCAACCCCAAGGAACTCCTCAACGGCATCATCTTCTTCCCCTCCGACGAAGCCGTCCACAACGCCCTCGACCAGTGGCGAAATGTCCCCAACATCCGCATGCTCGAATACGTCGACGATCCCGCCCTCCGCATGATCGAGCAGCGCTACCCCGACGTTCCCAAGGCCGCCCGCGCCGCCATCATCACCGAACAGATCATCGAAAACGACAGCGACATCGACGCCTGGGCCCAGCGCCTCGCCGACACCGGCGCCATGGAAGCCGAAAGCTGGTTCGGCTCCAGCGATTTCGACCGCGAACGCTTCCGCAAGTTCCGCCACGCTCTCCCCGAAACCGCCCTCGCCATCACCCAGAAAAACGGCTTCCCCGGCCTGGGGACAGACTTCTCCGTCCCCATCGAAAAGAACCGCGAAATGTTCGCCTTCTACCGCGAACACATGGAACGCATCATGCCCGGCCACTACTGCATCTTCGGCCACGTCGGCGACGCCCACCCCCACGTCAACATGCTCCCCACCACGCAGGAGGAGTTCGACGCCGGCACCGCCGCCCTCATGGTCTTCGCCAAAAAAGCCGCCTCTCTCGGCGGCTCCGTCTCCGCCGAACACGGCCTCGGCAAACGCAAGGCCAAGTTCCTCCCGGTCCAATACACAGCCGAACAAATCGAATCCATGAAGGCCGTCAAACGCCGGCTCGATCCCGATTGGCGCCTCGGCCGCGGCACGTTCTTCGAGCTCACCTGATGCTCACTCGCCGCGCCGTCCTCGCCGCCCTGGCAGCCACAAGTAGCGATCCTCACTGGCTCTCCATCGCCGAAGCCGCCGCGGCCATTCGCGCCCGCAAGCTCTCGCCCGTCGAACTCACGCGCCACTGCCTCGCCCGCATCGCGAAGCTCAACCCTACGCTCAACGCCTTCATCACCGTCACCGCCGACCAAGCGCTGGCCGATGCAAAGGCGCTAGAAAACCAAAAGCCCCGCGGCCCGCTCCACGGCATCCCCATCGCCCTCAAGGATCTCTACGACACCAAGGGCATCCGCACCACCGCCGCCAGCAAACAATACGCCAACCGCGTCCCCACCGAAGACGCCGACGTCGTGCGCCTTCTCAAAGCCGCCGGCGCCGTCATCATCGGCAAAGCCAACATGGACGAATTCGCCTACAACTACACCGGCGAAACCAGCGCCTACGGCACCGCCCGCAACCCCTGGAACACCGCCCTCTCTCCCGGCGGCAGCAGCGGTGGCTCCGCCGTCGCCGTCGCCGCCGGTCTCTGCTTCGCCGCCCTCGGCTCGGACACCGGCGGCTCCATCCGCCTCCCCGCCGCCTTCTGCGGCATCACCGGTTACAAACCCACCTGGGGCCAGCTCAGTGCCAACGGCGTTCTCCCCCTCGCCTGGACCCTCGACACCGTCGGCCCCATGGCCCGCTCCGCCGCCGATGCCGAAGCCGTCTACAACGCCATCGGCGGTCGCCCCACCCCCACGAAAGCTCCCAGATTCGGCATTCCGCGAAAACCCTTCTTCGAACAACTCGACCCCGAAACCGCCCAACTCATAGAAGGCGCCCTCCGCCACTTCCCCGCCCCGCGCGAAACACAATTCCCCGAAATCCCCACCATCCCCGGCGCTCCCGAACTCACCCAGCCATACGGCGCCGTCATCTACGCCGAAGCCTTCGCCTTCCACAAGCAGATGATGGAAAAGTCCCCGCAAAACTACCATCCGCAAACCCGCGACACCATCGCCCTCGGCCGCGCCATCCCGGCCGCGGAATACATCGCCGCCCGCCGCGAACTCGAACACTACCGCGCCTCCGCCGCCCAACTCTTCACCA
>CANIFK010000443.1 GCA_947466555.1 Acidobacteriota bacterium
ATGTCCGTCACGAAATCCTTGGCGAATTCGTCGGCGGCGCCGGGGACGCGGAAGCCACCAGCGTTCGTATGGCCGGCGGGCATGACCATGATCATGGGCTTCGCCTTCTTTTCGGCGATTAAGTTATCGAGGATGACGCCGGCGCGGCCGACGGAGGACCAGGAGTGATCGGAATCCGAGGCGCCGTGGAGGAGGAAGAAGACGGGGTATTTGTCTTTGCCGTTTTCGTAGCCGGGGGGCGTGTAGATGGTCATGCGGCGGTGGCGTTTGAGTTCGGTGGAGTAATAGGTGACGGCGGCGACGGCGCCGTGGGGGACCTGTTTGGTATCGAAGCGATCGTCACCGGGGACGGTGACCATGGACCAGACGTTGTTGTTGGATTCGGAGTTCGAGGGGTTGCGGGGGTCCAGGATGGTGAGGCCACCGGCGTTGAAGTTGTAGCGGTAGGCGCCGCCGGGGAGGGGGCCAACGGTGGCTTCCCAGATGCCTTTTTCGCCTTTGGTCATGGCGGTGCCCTGGTTGTTGCCGGGCATGTCGCCGCCCATCACCTTGACCGATTCGGCGTTGGGGGCGAGGAGGCGGAAGGTGACTTTTCGATCCGCGGAGACTTCCGGGGATACGACTTGGGGCTGCTGTTGGGCGGAGAGCGCGGCCGCGGCCAGGGCGGCGAGAACGATACGGCGTGGGAATCGCATGGAGCGAGTTTACCCCAAATTATTGGAAGAGGCGCGGGGCGAATTCGGCGAGGTAGTCGCGCCAGTTGAGCCAGACGTGGCCGCGTTCGGACTCTTTGTATTCGACGGTGAAGCCGTGTTTTTTGAACATGGCGACGGAGTCCTGGGTGCGCTTCAGGCCGGCGTCTTCTTTGCCGGTGGCGATCCAGAAGAGCTTCAGGCCCTTCTTCCAGGCGGCGTTATCGAGGGCGGCGGCGTTTTGCTCTTCGAACGTGGGGCGGGCGCTGGAGCTGAAGACGCCGAGGTAGGCGAATTGGTTCAGGTGGGGGATGCCGATGGCGAGGGTGTGGCCGCCGCCCATGGAGAGGCCGGCGATGGCGCGGGCGGCGCGGCCGGGCTGGGTGCGGTAGTTCTTTTCGATGTAGGGGAGGATGTCGGCCATGAATTCATTAGGGAAATCGTCCGGGGCGCCCTGGACGCGGGGGGCGCGGGAGGTGTGGCCGTGGGGCATGACGACGATCATGGGTTTGGCCTTTTTGGCGGCGATTAAGTTATCGAGAATGACGCCGGCGCGGCCGACGGTGGACCAGCTGGCGTCGGAATCCGAGCTGCCGTGGAGGAGGTAGAAGACCGGGTATTTGCCTTTGCCGGATTCGTAGCCGGGGGGCGTGTAGACGGTCATGCGGCGGGCGCGTTTGAGTTCGGTGGAGTAATAGGTGACGGCGGCGACGGCACCGTGGGGGACTTGTTTGGTGTCGAAGATTTCCGAGCCGGGGACGAGGGCGAGGCTCCAAATGTCGTTATTGGATTCGCTGGAGGCGGGGTTGCGAGGGTCGACGGTGGTGACGCCGTTGACGGTGAAACGGTAGCGGTAGGCGCCGGGGGTGAAGGGGCCGACGGTGGTTTCCCAGAGGCCGTCGGCATTTTTGGTCATGGGGAAGGTGGGGGTGGCGCCGGGCATGTCGCCGCGGACGACGGCGACCGTGTCGGCGTTGGGGGCGAGGAGGCGGAAGGTGATTTTACTGTCGGGGGTGGTTTCCGGGGAGTTTTGGGCGAGGAGGGTGGAGGCGGTGAGGAGCCAGAGGATTCGCATGGTGCGAGTGTATCGCAGCGGGTGGAAAAGGGACTGATTCAGATAAATTGGCCCCTCGGACGCGCGGATTGCGAGTTTGTCTGCAGGAGAGCGACCGATGGCTATTGGAGAGCAGAAGACGACGGGGGGGCACGCGGCAGGGCACCCGCCAGTGGCGGGGTTCCCGGTGTATGCGGCGACGGCGACGAAATCGGAGAAAACGGTGATCCGGGAGGACTTGGTGACGGTTGCCTGCTGGCGGCTGAACGATGTGCGCTTCGACTTTGGGAGTTCATTTATCGGGCCGGAGGCGCAGGCGGAGTTCGAGAATTTGCGGATGGTGGTGGATGCGTATCCTGGGGCGCCGATGTCGGTATTTGGTCATGCGGATCCGATCGGCGACGATGCTTTCAACAAGGTACTGAGCGGACGGCGTGCAGAGGCGATTTATGGGGTGATGACGCATGACGTGGCGCGCTGGGAGAAGCTGTACTCGTGTCCGCCGGGGGGAGATTATTGGAGTTTGAAGCACACGCAGATCATGCTGCGGGCGGTGGGGTTCGACCCGGGGAACACGGACGGTTCGTCGACTGCGACGAGCACGGGGGCGATACGGGCGTTTCAGACGGCGAACGGGCTGATGGCGGACGGGGTGGCGGGATCGGGAACGCGGGCGAAACTGTTCGAGAAGTATTTTCAGTATCTGTTCCCGAAGCGCGTGGAGAAACAAGCCTTTTTGGGGCGGGGCGCGGACGGGAACGGGAAAGGGGACATACAGGGCTGCGGGGAGTTCAACCCGGCGATGGTGTTTTCGCAGAGTGAGGCAGCGGCGTTCGCCTCTAGCGGAGACACGACGGCGCGAAACGAGGAGAATGCAGTGAACCGGCGGGTGCTGGTGCTGTTTTTCCGGCCGGGGACGGTGGTGCCGCCGGAGCGGTGGCCTTGTCCACGGGTGACGGAAGGGACCGACGGGTGCCGGCGGCGGATGTGGAGCAATGGGGAGTACCGGCGGGGGCAGCAGGAGGTGCGGCGGGAGTTTGCGACGACCTCCGATACGTTTGCGTGCCGGTTCTATCACCGGCTGGTGGGTGCGTCGCCGTGCGAGGGGATTGCCTCGCCGCTGGTGGCGGTGGAGATCTTCCTGGAGGTGCCGGAGGACAACGACGGGGTGCAGGACACCTTCCAACTGGTGAGCGCGGACCGGACGTACAACCAGACGCTACCGCGGACAGCAGCGGTGGAGCGGACGAAGAAGAAGTGCGTGCTGGTGTTCACCGACGTGGTGGTGGGAGGGGAGTATTCGCTGCACCACTATCCGGCGCC
This sequence comes from Acidobacteriota bacterium, assembly GCA_947466555.1. GTDB lineage: Bacteria > Acidobacteriota > Terriglobia > Bryobacterales > Bryobacteraceae. Next base: position 3,070 of record CANIFK010000443.1, read on the forward strand.
GGGCGTGAAGTATGTGATCTTTTCCGGGGTTCCGTTCGGGTCACTGGATGATCTGGGGAAGAAGGCAGGGGAACCGCGGGTGATGACGCCGGTGAAGTACCACGGTGAGCCGGCGCCGGAGTTGAAGACCAGAGATCCGCTGATCCTGGACAGCACGGTGGACTACGACACGCCGCATGCGCATTACGAAGATCCGGTCACGGCATAGGAGATAGGGAGAAGAGGGATGAGCAACGTATTAGGACCGGCGTTTGTGTTTGTCGAGTGGAAAACGATTATTGCCAACTCGCCGGACGAATCGAAATGGGCACCGGCGCTGGAGCCGGAAAAGGGGAGCGGGCCGCAGACGCTGCACCAAGCGGTGGCGGCGAAATGGGTGTACCTGTTTCAGAATGACGCGGGGAGGGTGAAGTGGTATGGGGAGTATTACGTAGACGATGGAATCGGCCCGGTGGATCTGACGGAGCACCGGGAGCACGAGCGGGAACTGCGAAGGCCCTCCGAGACGCGGGTGGCGGCGTTATCGCTGCCACATACGGTGAACGGGACGCAGGTCTTTTACTATGCCTACATCAGCCGGATCCAGCTGCATTTGGCGAAGATCCGCGAGTTGGAGGACCGCGCCGAGGAGCTGTTGTTTCCGATGGATGCTTCGCTGCCGAAAGTAGTGAACGACTACGGGAACCCGAGCCAGCTATGGTATGACACGACGTGGTTTTACCGGGCCGTGGACCCGCTGACGATCACGCATAATCTGGGGCAGAAGTACCGGAACGCCAGTGACGACGTGATTGGGTATTCGGGTTTTTACGACGGGCAACCGGATGCGCAGAAGCGGCAGGTGCAGGACCGGCTGTGCAAACTGGCGATCAGCAAGCAGCTGATAGCGGCGATGGACAGTACGGGCGGAGACGCGGCGGCGGTGCGGAGCCAGTTATCTGCAACCGGGGAAGCCGATATGCGGCAGTATGTGGAGGATTACGAGAGGCAGAATGAAGCCAAGAAGGCGGAGGCGGAGCGGCGGGGGGCGCAATTGGCGCAGTGGTTGAGCGGCGGGCTATGGGAGTTCGCGGTGAGCGCGCACGAAGTGGACGTGGAAGCGGATATGCCGGTTCTACTGAAGGTTTGGGGACTGGCGCTGACGCGGTTATCGGAAACGCTACCGGGGATCAGCTACCTGGTGAAGCAGGTGGAGGATGAATCGAGCCTGGTCCGGAAGTACGCGTTGCGGAAGTCGGTGGCGCCGACGAACATATTCCGGGCGGGAAGGAGAGCAGCGGACGGGGTGATCCGCGCGTGGGGCCAGGCGGCGAAGATATTGGTTGGAGAGGAGAAGATTGAGCCGAAAACGGCGGCCGAGGAGGCAGCGGCGGGGTTGAAGAACATCTCGCAGGAAGATCTGGTAACGGTGAGGCAGGTGGATGTGGCGAGCGAGATGCCGGACGGGAACCAGAACTTCAGCGGGCTGAAGAAAAGCGTGACGGTGATGGAGGAGAATCCGGCGGCTAACTGGGGGCGGTGGCTGGTGGAACATCAGCAGGCGGCGGAGGTGAGGCAAATGCTGTCGGATGGGTTGAAGGTGATGGCGTACATGCTGACGTTGGCGGCGATCGTGGACGCGGATAACCCGTGGACCGTGAAAAATGGGCTGCGGATGCTGTCGGCGGTGTGCTCGACACCTGGAATTGTGGAGTCGGTGGGGTTGGTGCCATTGAGTAAGCTTTACAAGTTCCCGATGGGGGTGGTGGGAGGGATCTCCAGTGGAATCGATCTGATCGGAGCGGAACTGGACGCTATAGATGCGTATGGAAAGAACGACTACTCGGCGATGGTGGGATACGGTGGTGCCGTCGGGCTCGGATCGGGAATCATGGGGTTAGGGAGCGTGATGGCGGGAGCGGGGGCGTTTGAGACATCGACCGTGCTGGGAGCGCCACCGGGAGTGGTGATGATGGTGGTTGGAGCGGCGATCGTGTCGGTGGGATATTTGGTTGTCACCTTCACTTCGGAGTCCGACTTCCAGTTGTTCATTTCGCATTGCGTATGGGGATCGGCGTACGGAATGGGGACTGGGAAAACGAAGTGGTCTGGGGTTCCGTTTGCCCAGTGGCGGGGAC
>CANIFK010000444.1 GCA_947466555.1 Acidobacteriota bacterium
CAGCGTGCATAGGGTCTTCGACTACGCGGGATCGCGCGGCGGACTAGCTTTGCGTCCGTGTTCGTTTCGCCTTCCCTTTCAGGCAACAAGGTCGGCATCCCGGATTGGTTTTTCGAAGCTCTATACCCAGCCCACTGATCCCTCTGTTTACGCTTCGACTGCCGCCTCGCGACGACACCCGCAAAACTCGAGGCCAAGATGGGGCGCTACTCCTTTCTTGTCGGACTCTTTCATTCCTTACTACATGCCGGTTTATACCGGCGCACTGCCTGGCACCGGGCCTGTCCGACGAAACCTCCCCGACCAAAACTCTCTCCCCGTGCTTGCCGGCCGAAGCCCGAAGGGCGAAGGTGGGTGCCAGGCACCCCGGGAATGGTAAGCAGGAAGCACCAAGCAATAAGAAGAACCAAAACACAGGCCCCGCCTTGGCCCTCCATACTCCAATGGAGTACAGTAAAACGTGCAGACCGTCGTCGAGACACCGGCCTTTCTCAGAGATCCTGAGTCCCTCGGAATGACCGAAGCCGAGCGTCTCGAAATTTGCAACGCCATCGCGGCCAACCCCACCGGTGGCACTGTCATTCCCGGTACTGGCGGTGCGCGCAAGATACGGTTTAAGGCCAGAAACAAGGGAAAGAGCGGCGGCTACCGGATGATCACGTTCTACACCGGACTCCAATTCCCAGTCTTCCTGCTCAACGCCTTTGCCAAGAACGAAAAAACAAATCTCTCCCCGCTGGAATGTGTGCTATTCAAGGAAATTCTCGGCGAAATCACCCGACACTACACCAAACAAAAGGGATCAAAATGAAGAACAAACTCACGCCCGGCCAACGAATGATCGAGAGCGCAAAACAAGCGCTCGCATTTGCAAAGGGAGACCCCGCCCACGGCTGCACCGTCCACGTTCCCGACGACATCGACGTGAAATCAATCCGCGAGAAAATCGCACTCTCCCAATCGGACTTCGCACGCCTCTTCGGCCTTAGTAAACGCACGTTGGAACACTGGGAACACGGACGCCGCGTGCCCAGCGGCCCTGCCCGCGCCTTCCTCACCGTCATCGCTCGCGAACCGGAGGCCGTCCGCCGCGCCCTCCTCGGCTAACCCCAATCCCCCCCTGTGCTATCTTCATCGAATGCCTCCGGAACTAGACCAAACTCCGGACGAGACAAGTCACGAACGCGCTAGACTCCACCACGTATCCGAAGGTGGCCTCACCGCCGAAGTGCTAAGGGATCCCCCCCAAACCGTCCTTGTCGCGCCCGCCACGAAGAGCGAAAAAAACACTCTCCGCCTCCCCCTCGAACCCATCGGCTGCTGGCGTCTGGACGACCCGCGCTTCCACTTCGATTCCTCCTTCATCACCCCCGCCGCCCGCGAAGAATTCGCCGCCCTCGGCCAGCTCCACCAGCTCCTCCCCGACGCCCCCATCTCTGTCTTCGGCCACGCCGACCCCGTCGGCAACGACGAATACAATAAACGCCTCAGCGGCCGCCGCGCCGAAGCCGTCTACGCCGTCATCACCCGCAATGCCGCCATGTGGGAAGCCCTCTACTCCCAACCCCACGGCGAAGACCACTGGCGCACCCGCGAAATCCAAACCATCCTCGCCGCCCTCGGCTACGACACCGGCCCCATCGATGGCATCCAAGGCCCCATCACCACCGCCGCCATCCGCAATTTCCAAAAGGACCACGAACTCCTCGCCGATGGCATCGCCGGCCCCATCACCCGCAAACAGCTCTTCCTGAGCTACATGGACCACCTCTGCACCGGCGACGACGGCGCCACATTCTCCATCCGCCCCACCGGCTTCCTCGGCCGCGGCGCCGACCCCAAAGGCAAAGCCGACTACCAGGGCTGCGGCGAGTTCAACCCCGTTCTCCTCTTCTCCGCCGCCGAAAACACGGCCTTCCAGGCCCCCTCCCAACGCGAAGCCCGCAACCAGGAAAACACGCCCAACCGCCGCATCGTCGTCTACTTCTTCCGCGCCAACGTCGAAACGCCCCCCAAGAAATGGCCCTGCCCCCGCACCAACGAAGGCACCGCCCTCTGCAAAACCCGCCTCTATGCCGACTCGGCCCAGCGACGCAGCTTCCAAGCCGAACGCCGCGAATGGGCCCAAACCCACGACACCTTCGCCTGCCGCTTCTACCAGCGCCTCATCATGGATAGCGCCTGCGAACGCCTCCACGGCGCCGTCCCCCTCCTCGTCAAAATCGTCGACCACCTCGGCTACCCGGTCGACCTGAAACCCTTCACCCTCGTCGTCTCCGACGCCGAAAAAGAAGCCACAACAGACAAACAAGGCGTCATCAACACCCTCATGCCCCGCGGCGCCGTCGCCCTCGAAACCGGTGAAGAAAAATCCGTTTTCTTTGGCAATGGCTATGACTTTTATACGCATGACAAAGTAAGCGAACTGGACAGCGTCTCGCCCTACCCCTTCCCCGAAGAACCGGGAAGCAAAAACGGCCGCGCCACCGCCGATCTGATCGCTGAACTCACAGCCGAACTCGACTCTATCTTCGGAACTGACGAACCCTAAACCATGGCCACGCCCACCGCCCAAAAAGCCGACTACTTCTTCTGCCGCAACACCAAATGCAGCTTCCACGCCATGTTCCGGTTGAAGGACAAGCCCGCGGAAATGGTCCAGGGCAGCCTCTGCCCTGTCTGCAAGGAAGGCAAGCTCGAAATCGTCGAGCTCGAAACCACCGCCCCCATCGCCCCCTCTCCCAAGGACCCCATCCCCACCGGCATCGTCCTCCCCGTCGCCCCCTACGGCGGCTTCACCCTCACCTTCGGCGATTCCGACGAATCCCAAACCTGGGAACAAGTCACCGGCCACCCCGAACCCCAACACCAGAACGCCCGCTACGTCGCCGAACTCCAGCGCGACCTCATACGCCTCGGCTTCTACTCCCACGGCCGCGAAGCCGCCGCCGACAAGGCCGGCGAATTCACCCTCTCCGTCCTCTCCGGCATCCTCGATCTCAAACACCACCTCAGCGACTACTACGGCTTCATGACATCCGAAGATATGGACACCGTCAAAAAGGCGGCCGCCGCCGGCGGCGACGCCCCCATCTATTACCGGAATTTCAAAAACCCCTCCATCGCCTTCAACCGCGTTTTGCAGTGGTCCTCCGGCCTCGCCACCGCCCGCAGAAGCCTCGAAGACTGGGCCAAACTATGGGAAGCCAGTAAGTCCAGTGGCAAGGCCGGTTCGGAAAGCGAGCTCGATGCCCTCGAAGCCCAACGCGCCCAACTCGCCACCGACCTCGCCGCCCTCAAAGCCAAACGCAAAGCCGCCAAGACCAGCGCCGACAACGCTACCACCGTCACCCTCCCTTCCATCCGCCGGAAAATCCAGTCCCTCAAAGTCGGCCTCTCCACCGCCCCCGACCCCGGAACCGCCAAGCAGGAAATCGCCGACCTCGAAAAGAAGATCTCGGACCTCCAGAAACAAATCGCCGAGATCAACGCCGAAATCATCCGGGAAAACCAGGAAATCACCAAAATCGAACAGAAGCTCACCGCCATCCAGGGCAAAATCAGGGTCGCCCGCGATCGCATCAAGAAACGCGACGCATCCTATGCCGCTCTCATCCAGCTCATCGGCCACCTCGAAGCGGAAACCTCCGACGCCACCCAGCTCATCGGGCAGTTGGCCCACCGCCCCGCCTCCCACTACAACGTCAAACTCAGCGGCCCCTCGAACAACTACCACAACGACCGCGCCAACGCCATCGCCTTCGCCAAGAAGGCTCTCAAGGAGGATGCCGACGTCAAGAAAGCCGGCGTCGCCGCCGCCCTCCCCGTCCGCGCCGCGGAAATCCAAGCCGCCTGGGCCGCAAAGGGCGTCCCGTCCCCAGATAACTGGAAAGCCTTCCGGGACAATCTCGATGCCATCAAGGTGACCCTCGAGATGTATCTGAAGGAAGCCAGCGATCCCGCCACCGACGGCTCCAAGCTCTTTGACGGCTACCGCCAGGAACTCCGCGAATTCGGCAAAGTCGATCCCGTCACCGCCCGCGCCATCCGCGAGATGGTTTGGACCGGCAAACTCGCCGGCCGCTTCGTCTTCTGGGTCCCCATGGACGACGAAATCGAACCGCTCGATGCCAAAGGCGTCGACGAATCCATCCGCAGCCTCGTCGATGAAAGCAGGACCACCAACACCGTCAACGGCAAGACCGTCATCCGCACCCGCAACAACACCCCCAACGAAATTCTGCACTTTGTCTTCGGCCACGAATCCGGCGCCAAGCACACCATGAAGTTTGGTGGCCGTGAATACGTCACCCTCGGCATCGACTGGGAGAACGGCCAAGGCAAAGACAGGTCCATGTTCACCGAGCAACTCACCGACCCCACCATCTGGAGCTCCAGTCGCGGCTGGGGATTCACGCAGAAGACCTTCTTCGGCAACCCCGTCCCCATGCGCCAGTTCAAAGGCGGCCGGCGCGAATTCATCATGCACGCCGGAATCCCCTACGCCTCCCCGGATGACAAGGAGCGGCCGAACCCGGCCCCCATCGCCTCCGCCAAATGGAACGTGGGCGCCGGTGTCGAACTGTATATCAGGAACTTCAACGCCTCCCTCGCCAATCGCGACTGCACCTACAAGGTGCCCTACAAATGCTCCCAATGCGTCCAGAACTTCAAGGTGACCCCATTCGGCAGCAAGGACGTCAAAGGAAAGTTCACCCCCCAGCGCGACGTTTCCTCCATCCTCTTCGACGAGACTAAAACCGACTTCAGGCCAGTGAAGCACCCCTCACTGGGCGCGATCTCCTACCGCATGATCAACACCGAACGCATGAACGAACTGGTAGCCCAAGGCGAGTACACCTCCGGCGGCGGCGACGGCACAGAATTTCCGTGTTCATGGATAACGGCAGTAATCCGCTACGCCGGCAGCGGCAGACAGGCCTATTTGTACGGCCTGGAAGCCCTGTGGACCATGGCCGGCAGCCCCGTCCCCGCGAACTAAGCAAGAGCAACCAGCAAGGCGAAGAGCAGGAGGAGCGAGGAGAGCAGGAGGAGCGAGGAGAGCAGGAGGAGCGAGGAGAGCAGGAGGAGCGAGGAGAGCAGGAGGAGCGCAACCCCAATCAACCGATGCACCGTTCGGTGCCTGGCACCGGGCCTGTCCGACACAACCTCCACGA